>JAJXSP010000293.1 GCA_021784515.1 Myxococcales bacterium
CGTGCCGCGCGCGCGCCCACGCCTCGAGCCGAGCGTCGAGGAACTCGGTGAGCGCCGCATGCTCCTCTTTCTCGTTTTCGGGCTTGTACCAGCGACGCTTGAAGGTGGGCTGCTCGACGAGGCCGAGGTCGCGACTCTCCTCGGTGCGGGCGATGCGCGCGGCGACGATCGCGCGCTCGGATTCGGGCAGCGCATCGAGCGACGTCACCGGCTCCCAGCCGTGGCGCTCGAACCAGGCGGTGGGCGCCTCGTCGGGCTCCTCGCCGCGGGCGATTGCGGCGCGCCGCTCGGTGTCGGCCTGCGCGAGCGTGATTTCGAACGGGCGCTGCCCGGGACGGAGCGGCGGCACCTCGTCGGGCGCGCGCAGGCCGGCGCCCTCGTCGAGGCCGTAAAGGTGGTAGCAGAGCCAGTCCAGCTCTTCCTGGAGGCCGACCATGCGGAAGAGGCGCGCGGTGTCGTCGGCACGACGCGCCTCGAGGGCGGTGCGCAGCGCGGCAGCGCCTTGGGCGGCGGTGGCGTCGATTACAGACCGCGCAGAGTGGGCGACGCGCTCGGCGGCGATCGAATCGAGGGCGCAGGCAAAGGTGAGGAGACGCGCCTCGTCGGTGGAGACGACGGGGAATTGCTCCAGCTTCGTTCCGCCAAATTGATAGAAATGCTCCCAGGCGTCGGGCGTGAATCCGCCGCCCTCCCCGCGAATTCCCTTGTCCTGGCAAACCTGCTTGAGCCAGAAGCACGCCGTCGAGGAGTTGAGCTGAGCGAGCAGCACGAGGTGGTCGGCTTCGCTCGCCCCCGACGGCAGCTTGATCACCGGCGCGGTTCTGTTGAATACCTTGCCGCCGCGGTCGAGGATGAAGTGGTTGTGGGTGGCCACTTCGCCGAAGGCGATCGACAGAGGGACACTCCTCTTGCTCTTGTAGAAGCTTCTGAACTCCCACCACGCGAGCCCTGCTTCGACAGCCGTCTTGCCGAATTGCATCCGAGCCGCCAACACGGCGCGTAACGGCCAGAGCCCACCACCTGCAGGTCCAAGGGTCGCAGGACTCACAGGGCTCAAGTCGACGTCGTAGGGAAACAGACAAGCGTCCCGCGGCGCGAACGCCCAATCGCGCAATTGGTCGCCTTCGCAGAGCAACGCGATGAACTCCGGCGGAATCCCGCGTCGCGGAGCGAGGGCCGACCACTGGGCGACATAAGCCTCGTCCTCTCCCAGGATCACGTCGAACCCGATTTCAGTCGCAAGCGCTGAGAGTCTTACCGAAACGGGGGCTTCAATGGCCTCCTTCAGCTCCGCGGCCCCTCCGCCACCAATGCTCCACGGATGGGTGTGCATCGTTTCGCGCGGCACGTCGGCGACCGAAACAAACTCGTTTTCGAACCCGACCGTCTCATGCCCCTCGACGATGCTGCGCCACACCCTGCCCTGCGCCGGGTCGGCGGGCTTTCCGGGCTCGCCGCGCTTGCCCATCACCACGCGCACCGGGTCGCTCCCCGCCGGCTCGCGCTGCCCGAACAGGATCACCGTCGGCGTGCCGTGGCCGGGAATGTAGGCGCCGCTGGTGGCGACTACCTTGTTGAGCCGGAATTGCGGAAACACCTTTTCGATCAGCGCGGCGCCGAACTCGCGCTTCATGAAGGAGTCGGCGGTGATCTCGCCGACGAAGCCGCCGGGGACGCAGAGCTGGAACATGCGCTCGGTGAAGGGCACGCCGAGCGAATACTTGCCCGAGGCCGACTGATAGCGACGAAAGCGGCCGACCTTCTGCTTGTGGTATTCGCGCTTCGTCGCGTCTTTTTCGGTGATGTAGGGCGGATTGCCGACGACGGCGTGGAACCCGGCGGCGAGCACCGGGCGTAGCGCGGCGCGCACCTCGGGGCGGGTCATCAGCGCGGGCGGCTTTTTCGCCTCGAAGCCGAGGCCGGGCAGCACGGTCTGCTCGGGATGATCGCGCTCCACCTGCTCGAGCCCGTCCGCCCAGTAGACGCGCGGGTGAAGCGCCCCGGCGGCGGAGAGATCGCTCTCGCCGAGCAGCTCGAGGGCGGTCATGACGAGGCGCGCGCGAGAGAGGGCGCAGGCGTAGTCGTTGAGGTCGATGCCGACGACGCGGCCGAGCACGTCGAGGACGATGTCGCGCAGCGGCCGCTCGGGGAACTTCGCGCGCATGGCGGCGACGAGGCGGCGGAAGGCGGCGAGCAGGAAGTGGCCGGAGCCGCACGCGGGATCGAGCAGCCGCACCGTCTCGGCGCCGAAGCGGGCGATGGCGGGCGTGAGCGTCTCATCGAGGATGAAGTCGAGGACGAAGTCGGGCGTCTGGAGCAGCGCGTAGCGCTTCTTCACCACCGGATCGAGGTCCTGGTAGACGTCGCCGAGGAGGCGCCCGTCGAAGTGCTCCTCGGCGAAGCGAAAGCGAAGCTCGCCGGTGTCGGGGTCGCGGTCGCGCCACAGATCGAGCAGGGCGCGCGAGGCGGCGTCGGGGGGCGGCGCAAGCTCGGCGGGCTGCGGCGCGAACAGCTCGGGCAGCGCCACCTCGAGATCGCGGAACACCCAGCGCAGGTACGCCGTCTCGCCGAGGCTCGGGGCGAGCTGCTCGAACAGGTGCTGCGACTCGCGGTCGACGATGCGCAGCGGGCGCAGCAGGCCGCGGTCCTCGAGGACCCGCACGTAGAGCGTCTTGAGCACCCACAGCACGGCGGCGCGGCGGGCGAGGAGATCGGTCCACACGGCGAAGTCGTCGCCCACGCCCTCGTCGGCGTGGAGGCGGCGCGCGGCGGCCTCGGCGGCGCCGCCGGGCAAAAAGCGCGGGCGCAGCGCGGCGGCGATGGCGGCGGTGTGACGGGCCAGCGTGGAGGTGAGGAGCGCGCGGGTGCGGACGTCCATGGTTCTCGATCGCTCTAGGAGCTCGCGGCGGGGATGGGCTCGCGCAGCGGGAGCGCGGCGCCCTCGAGGGAGAAGACGGTGGCGCCCGGGCGCTCGTTGAAGAGCGGCTGGCGGCCGTGGATGACGCCGGGGATGACGAGCACCCAGAAGCCGCGCTCGCCGCCGCGGGTGCGATCGTAAAGGGTGCGTACGAGGTGGAGCGCGTCGGCGACGCCGAAGAGCGCGGTGTCGCCGAGGACGATGCGGCGACCGGGCTGGCCGTGAAGCTCGACGAGGGCGGCGAGCACGTCGTCCACCTTGCGCGTGAGGCGCGGACGCTGGGCGCGGAAGCGCTCGGCCTTGTCGTAGACCGCGACCTCGTCGCCGACGGCGGAGAAGAAGGCGTCCTCGAAGCTCACGAAGGCGGCGTCGGGGCCGAGGGCGCGCGCGACCGAGCGGCCGGCCTCGGCGTGGATCTCGGGGAGCGTGACGACGAGGCGGTAGCCGTGGTGGGGCGCGGCGTCGCGGAGCTGCGCGGCAGCGACCTCGGCGTGGCTGCGCGTGGACTCGATGGGGAGCGGGTCGAAGGGCGCGGGTTCGCGCTCGATGGAGCGGGTGCCGGGCAGGGCAACCTTGCGCGCGGCGGCGTCGAGCACGAAGTCGACGCCCTGGTGGCGTTGCAGCACGCCGACGACGTCGTCGAGCGTCAGCTCGGGCAGCGCCTCGCCGAACGCGGCGAGCACCTTCCGTCGCAGCTGCTCGATGTCGACGGGGAACTCGCGCTCCTTTCGCAGCACGTAGAGCACGGCCTCGCTCGGATCGACCGGCGTTTGATACAGCTCGCCGGCGTCGGTCATGCGCACGTCGTCGCGGAGGAGGCGCACGACCAGCTCGAGCGGGTCGAACGTGTACTCGGGGAGCTGGGCGCGGAGGCTGCGACGCGCGCCCTCGGGATCTTTCGGCGGCCAACCGGCGAGGAGCCGCGCCGTCTCGACGAACGCGCGCAGCGCCTCGGGACGGTAGGTCGGGCGCGCCACCAGCTCGCCGCACTCGCCGGCGAGATCGTCGATGCGACGCAGGCGACCCTTGCTCGACTCGACGGCGAGGCGGATGAGGCCCGCCGCATTGATCGCTCCGTCGTCGGGGAAGTGTTGGCCGACGCGCGCCGCCAGCTCGTCGAGGCGCAGAATGCCGCCGCCGTCGGTGACCAGCATTTCGAGGAGCTGGAGCAGCTCCTCGATCGGCGCGCGATCGAGGCGCTCGAGGCGATCGCGACCGTAGGAGATGCTGACGGTGGAGAGCGCGACGCCGAGGTGGTCGGCCAGCTCGACGCGCGTGAGGGGCTTGCCGCGAATCCCGAGCACGCCCGCGACGACGGTTTGGGCGCGCACATCGAGCGGGCGGGAGGCGCGCTCCCAGAGGCCGGCGAGCGTGGCGGCGGGCGCGACCTCGGCGGGCGCTTCCTGGCGTTCGGCGAACTCCTGCAGCTTCACGACGACGGTCTGCACGCGCTTCGGGCCGAAGCCGTCGAGGGCGGCGAGGTCCTCGCGGGCCGCCTCGGCGAGCGCGCCGACGGTGGAGTAGCCGGCGCCGAGCAGCGCGGTCTCGACGGCGGAGGGCAGCGCGAGCTGGTGGATCTCGACGGTGGCGCCGATCAACGTGGGCCACAGGCTGCGACGCTCGAGGCCGACGCGCGCGGCAGGCTCCACGCCGCCGTCGACGAGGCGATGGCGCGCGGCGAGCACGAGGGCGCGCTTGCGATCGCCGAGGCCGGCGATGGTGCCGAGCTGCGCCTCGGAGAGCGCGACCAGCTCGCCCTGCGTGTGGATGCCGCTGCGCCGCAGCACGGCGAGCGCCATCGGCTCGATCCCCGCGGCGGCGAGCGGCAGCTCGGTGCCGAGCTGGACGTGCGCGCTCGACGACGGCGCGGCAGTGGGCTCGGGGCGCATGCCGAGCGCGTCGCGCAGGCCGGCGCGCATCGCCGCCGTCGACGGCCAACGCGCGTTCGGCAGCGGGTGCAGCGCCCTGCGGAAGAAGTCGGCGAGCGCGGGGCGATCGAGCTCGTCGCCGTCGAGGCGCAGCGCTTCGCCGGGCATCGGCGCGTGGCCGTCGAAGGCGTGGCGGCCGACCCACAGCTCGAAGAGGCAGAGCGCGGCGGCGTAGCGATCGGCGGCGGGCGACCAGCGCTCGAGGGTCGGGTCGCGGTAGAGCGGCGTGCCGATCTGGGTGTTCTCGGGCGCGTGGCCGGCGAGCGAGAAGTCGATCAGCGTGAGGCCGTCGTCCGAGGCGATGAGGTTGTCGGGCTTGATGTCCTTGTGCACGACGCCGCGCTGCTCGAGGTACTCGAGCGCGGCCAGCAGGTGCTCGGCGACCTGGCGGCGCTGCTCGTCGGTGCGCGTGGCGGACTCGCGCCACCTGCCGAGCGGTTCGCCCCGCACGCGCTCGAGGACGAGCGTCAGGCGATCGGGAACCACGCTCGTGAGATCGATGGCGTGCACGATGCGCTCGTGATCGATGCGCTTGAGCGCGCGATGCTCCTCGCGCAGCGCCTCCTCGGCGTCGGCCTCGGCGCGCGCCACCTTGAGCGCGCGGGTCTGGCCGCTGACGAGGTGCCGCGCCGCATAGACGGTGGCGAGGCCGCCGGCGCCGAGGCGGCCGGTGATCTCGTAGTCGGGATCGAGGCGCGTGCCGACGGGGAGATCGTCGGGGTCGAGCCGCGGCGGCGCGAGCGGCGCGGGGCGGCGCGCATCTTCGACGGCGTCGATCGCGGCGATGGCCTCCTCGACCGAGGCGAAGCGGCCGGCGGGCGCGAAGGCGAGCAGCCGCTGCAGCACCTCGTCGTAGCCCGCCGGCAGCGTCGGGCGGATCGACTTGATGCGCGGGATCTGGCCGCGCCGAACCAGCCAGTCGGTGGAGTCGATGATGGGCTGCCCGGCGAGCAGCAGCGCGAGCAGCACGCCGAGGCCGAACTGATCGGCGCGGCCGTCGACGTCGGAGAAGGAGCGCAGCACCTCGGGCGCGGCGAGGCGCTTGCGCTCGTCGCTGAGCGAGCTGGCGACGATGGTCTGGCCGGCGAGCCACACCTGCTTGGCCAGCTCGAAGCCGGTGACGCGCACGTCGGGCGATGCGGCCTCGTCCTCGACGAGGATCACCTCGGGGCGCAGGAGCCGGTGGACCACGCCCTGACGGTGCGCGTGGGCGATCGCAAGGGCAGCCTTGCGCCAGACGGCGACGCGGGCGCGCACGCCGTCGGCGCCGCCGAGCGTGGGCGCGTGGTGCGTAATCCAGGTCTCCGCGGTGACGCCTTTGAAGCGATCGAACGGCAGCGCGAAGCCGGCCTCGTCGACGATCGGCGCCTCGGCGTGGAGGATGCCGGGGTGCTCGCCGATGCGGCGCAGCACCTGGCACTCCCAGCGGAAGTGTTTCTCGCGACGGTCGCGCTCCTCGTCGGTGAGCGACCACGGCAGCGTGTAGACGCGGAGCACGCACTCCGCGCCGGTGATGCTGTGCCTCGCGAGGTGCTCGACGTAGCGCGCGGTCTGATCGAGCGGCGAGAGCAGGAGCCACTCGCGGATCTGGCGGCGCGGAGGGCGCGTACGATCGGCGCCCTGGAGCAGCTCGTCGAGCGCGCGGGCGGCGTTCGCGTCGACGGCGGGCTTGCCGCCCTCACGGCGCTCGAGGGCGGCGGCGTCGCGCAGGGCGTCGCAGATCGAGGCGCGGGTGTGGATGCGGCCGGCGGAGGCGGGGCCGGTGATCTGCACCTTGCTGGCGTGCGAGAGGTAGACGAAGTGGTCGACGAAGGGGCGTGCGCCGTCGAAGCAGCGCGCCCGGAGGTGGGTGGCGAGGATCTGTGCGGTCTTGCGGTTGAGGCGCAGCGGGCTGCGCGTCGGCTCGGGGATGTACCAGTCGAGATCGTTGCCGCGGATGTCGCCGCGCCACGTCTTGATCTCGACGACGTACAGCGCGTGCGGCGCCACCACCACCGCGTCCAGCTCGAAGATGGAGCCGCCGCGATCGACCAGCCACGGATTGCCGTAGACGGTGTAGCGCTCGTCGAGGCCGTCGACGATGGAGCGGATCGCCTGGCGCTCGGCGTCGTGCGCCGGCTCGCCGATGGGGATGAAGCGCGCGGGCATCTACACGAGCACGACGTCGGCCGAGGGGAACCACTGGAGGAGCGACTCGCGCGAGAAGCGCCCGCCCTTGTCGGGGCGAAGGCCGAAGACGTGCGAGAAGGCGCCGCCCGTCGCGCGGGCCTTCTCGAGGTCGGGGTCGAGGTCGATGGGCGGCTCGCCGACGACGCCGCACTCGACGGCGGCGATGCCCGCGAGGGCCAGCTCGGAGGGCGTGGCGCAAGCGACGCGGAACACGTCGTGGAAGAAGATGCCTGGCTGGTCGCCGACGACGAACTGCGCGAGGCGGCCGCCGGTGCCGGGCAGCTCGAGGACGCGGTGGTGCGGCTGGAGGCGCCGCAGCTCGTGGAAGGCGAGGCGCTGCCCGAGGCCGAGGAGCTGCGCCTGCGCGGCCATATAGGCGGACGGATCGCCGTCGTCGTCGCGGCGCGCGGCCGCGTCGGTGAGCGCGGCGCGTGCGTCGTCGTCGGAGAGCGCGAGCGTGGTGACGGAGGCGCCGAGGACGCGCCGCCAGGCGAACGGCAGCGGCTGCGTGACGGCCGCGTCCTCGAGCAACAGCTCGACGAACGCGCCGAGCCCGAGGCGGCCGCGAAAGCGGTCCCACGTCGGCCAGCCGCCCTCGGTGAGGCGAGGCGTGCGCCGGCCGCGGCGCTCCTCGCGGGCGAGCGCGCGGAGGGTGGCGGGGAGGTAGGGGGTCGTGAGGTCCATGGCGATCACGTGGCGCGGGGCGGAGCGGGGCTCGCCGCCCCATCGCCTCCCCGTCGCCGGCGGCCATCATAGTGAATCCCGTCGACGCAGGGTTGGGGAAACGGCGCTCGAGCCTGTTTCCGTTTTCCGACGCGGTGGTCAATCCCAGCGCCAGATCGACAGGGTGATAGCCGTGGCCATCCGGTCCTCGGAGGTACGTGCGAAAGTAGCGCAGGACGCCGAAGATCGTGTCGAGGTTGCGTGGCTGAGGCGGCCGGCG
>JAJXSP010000294.1 GCA_021784515.1 Myxococcales bacterium
CCAGGGCGCGCGGCCGCCGGAGGCCGCGCCCGACGAGGGACCGCGCTGCCGGCCCGCATGCTCGCGCCACGCGCCGCGCAGCCGACCTCGCGTGCCCCCCGAACCCCGACGACGGCGGCGCGACGGCAGCGCTCCCGGTCGAGCGCTCGACCGCCTCCAGCGCCTCGCGCAGCGCGGCCGCGGTCTGGAAGCGCAGCCCGCGATCCTTGGCCAGCGCGCGCGCGACGATCGCCTCGAGCGCGACCGGCACCTCGGGGCGCAGCGAGCGCAGCAACGGCGGCCGCGCGGTCAGGTGCATCGACAGCAGCGCCACGCGCGACGGGGCCTCGAACGGGCGTCTCCCGGCGAGCATCTCGTGCAGCACCACCCCGAGGGCGTAGAGGTCGGCGCGGCCGTCGACCACCTCGCCGCTCGCCATCTCGGGCGAGATGTACTCCGGCGTGCCGAAGACCATCCCGCCCTGCGTGAGCGCCTCTCCCTCGACGGGGCCGAGGAGACGCGCGATGCCGAAGTCGAGGAGCTTGGCGCGCTCGCCGCCTTCCCCGCGCGCCAGGAAGACGTTGTCCGGCTTGAGATCGCGATGGACGACGCCGCGCCCGTGCGCGTGCTCGAGCGCGCGCAGCACCTCGGCCGCGATCCGGACCGCCCGGCCGATCGCGAGGGGCCCGCGCGCGATCGCGGCGGTGAGCAGCTCGCCCTCGAGCAGCTCCATCGCGAGGTAGAGCCCCGCCTCGTCGGCGTGCCCGCAATCGTAGACGCGCACGATGTTCGGATGGTCGAGCCGGGAGGCTGCCTCCACTTCGCGCTCGAACCGCCGCGCGGCCGCCGGGTTGATCCCGAACTCCGGCAGCACCATCTTCACCGCCACGTCCTTCTTCAGCAGCACGTGCTCGGCGCGGTAGACCGCACCCATCCCGCCGCGACCGAGCGGGGCCGCGATCCGGTACCGGCCGTCGAGGAGGCGGCCGATCCATGGATCGCGGCAGCGCGGGCACTCGTCCTCATCGACGGCAAGCGGTTCCCGGCACTCCGGACAATCCACGCTGGAAGTGTAGTCCACGCCATCCGGCCTTCCAGGCCCTCCGTGAGACATGGGCGCCGCCGCCCGCGTCGCGTCGGCCGCGTCGGGTTGCGGCGCGGCACGGTGGCGAGGATGGCCGGGCAAGGCGACTTGCCCCATCCCGCCCGACGCGTAGGTAGGCTGGAGCGACCAATGAGCGCGTTCGTTTTTACCGGGCTGGTGACGCTCGTCGCCGTAGCCGCGGGCTTCGTCGGATCGCTGACCGGCCTCGGCGGCGGCGTGATCATCGTGCCGCTCCTCATCCTTTGCTTCGGGGTCGACATCCGCTACGCGGCCGGCGCGTCCCTGCTCTCCGTGATCGCGACCTCCTCCGGCGCCGCCGCGGCATACGTGAAGGAGGGATACAGCAATATCCGAATCGCGATGTTCCTCGAGATCGCCACCACGACCGGGGCGCTCGTCGGCGCGTCCCTCGCGGCGCGGCTGAATGCCAGCTGGATCGCGATGGTCTTCGGCTTCGTCCTCGTCGGCTCCGCCTGGCTGACGGTCCGCGGGCACGGGTCGCAGCGGATCGCACCGACGGGCGATCAACGGCCCTCGCCCTCGCGCCTGCGCCTCGATTCGAGCTACCCGTCGGCACACGGGCCGCGGCCGTATCACGTGCAGCGCGTGCCGTGGGGCTTCTCGGTGATGTTCCTCGCCGGCGGGCTGTCGGGTCTGCTTGGCATCGGCTCGGGAGCGCTCAAGGTCATCGGCATGGACGGGGTGATGCGCGTGCCGTTCAAGGTGTCCACCACGACCAGCAATTTCATGATCGGCGTGACCGCGGCGGCGAGCGCCGGAGTGTACGTCTCGCGCGGCTATCTCGATCCCCGCCTCGCGTTGCCGGTCGTCCTCGGAGTTCTCCCGGGGGCGCTCGTCGGCGCAACGGTGCTGCCGCGGATCCGCGCGTGGAAGCTGCGCAAGGCGTTCAGCGTGGTCGTGCTGCTGCTCTCCGTCGAGATGTTCTACAAGGGCATTCGGGGAGGGCTATGACCGGAGGCGACACCGGGCGCTGGACCAATCAGCGCGTCGAAAACGTCATTGGCAACATCCTGCGAATCGGGGTCGGGCTGGCGGTCACGTTGATTCTCATTGGCGGGATCTTCTTCCTCGCCCGGCATGGGAGCGAGCGCATCGATTATCGGGTATTCAGCGGTGAGCCGGCCGACCTCCGGGGAGTCGAGGGGATCGCGCGGGACGCCGTGTCGCTCAGCGGTCGAGGCATTGTCCAGCTCGGACTGCTCGCGCTCATTGGAACGCCCATCGCGCGCGTCGCATTCTCGGTGTTGGGGTTCGTGATGCAGCGCGATTGGCTCTTCGCGGCGTTCACGCTGCTCGTGCTCGCCATCCTCGGCTACAGCCTCCATTTCGCGTAGCAGGACCGGTTCCCCGATACCCGAGCCGTGCGCGCCGCGGAGGCGCGGAACCGCCCTTGCAATCCCTGGCCGGCGAGGAGAGACGGCATGCGACGACGGGGGTGCGCGATGGTCGGGATCGCCGCGGCGGCGACGGTCGTCGGTGGTCGAGCGTACGCGGCGAGCGGGCCGGCGGTGGCGGAGGCGGCGGGCATAGGAGACGCGTTCGCCGACGTCGCCGACGAGGTGGCCCCGTCGGTGGTGCGAATCGTCGTCGCGCAGCGCGAGTCGACGGCCAACCCGGCGGCGCCGAGCCAGGCGCCCGGCGCCTCGCGGGGGATCGTGGTCAATGGATCGGGGCTGGTCGTCGACGAGCAAGGAGACATCGTCACCGATGGCTCCCTCATCGCGGGAGCGAGCAGCGTGAGCGTCGAGCTGCCGGATGGCAAGACGGCCGGCGCGATCGTGCTTGGCACCGATCCGTCGGACGGGCTGGCGGTGGTTCGAGTCCCGGGCGCCCGCCTCAGGCCGGCGCGATTCGGCGACGCGCGGCGGATGCGCACCGGGCAATGGCTGCTCGCGATCGGTCGTGCGGGCAATGAACACACGGTTTCGGTCGGGGTCCTCACGGCGAAGGAGAACCCGCATCTCATCGGGACGCGGGTCGAGCCCTACCTCGAGACGGACGCGTCGATCGATCCGGCAAGCATCGGGGGTGCGCTCGTCAATCTCGACGGTGAGGTGGTCGGTCTCTGCCAGTTCGCTCGGGAGCGGGGCACGATGGGGATCGCCGTTCCGTCATGGAGGGTCCGCAAATCGGTCGAGACGATCCGGCGCGGCGCTCGCGCCAGCAGGTGAGACGGTTCGAGTCAGGCGCGGCGTGAATGGAGGTGGGAATGAAGGTCTCATTGGTGGTTGCATGCGCGGCCGGCTTTACGGGGTGCGCAAACGAGTACGTCTACCAGCCGGCGGAGCAGGCGACCGCCGAAATCCATGGACGGGTGGCGGCCGATTATCAGATTCCGGCATCGGCCCCCGAGGGCGACGTGCGGATCGCGTCGTTCGGAATCAGCAAGATCTCGCCGCAGGACAAGCCCGAGGTGACCGAGCGGGCGATTCATCTCCGGATGATCGTCGCGAACAACAGCGCGCGCCCCTGGAGCGTCGATACGCGCCAGGTGCGGGTCGCCATTCCCGGCGCAGGCAAGATTCCACCCGCGTACGTCACCACGCGCGAGGGACAGGGCGGGTTGCCGTCGGTGATCGTGGGGGCCGGCGGCCAGCGCGTGATCGATTTGTTCTATCCGCTCCCGGCCAACATGCAGAGCGCGCGGCGAATCCCGGAGTTCGACGTCGTGTGGCGGGTCCAGACCGAGACGCAGGTCGTTGCCGAGCGCACGCCGTTCGATCGCCTGCGCGCCGAGCCCACCTACGCCGCCGGCTATGGTCCCGAGTTCGGATTCGATTGGGGCATGCCGGGGCCCTGGTACGACCCCTGGTATTCCGGCTATCCGATGGGGCCGGATTTCTTCGGCGGACCGGTCGTCGTCGGCCCGCCGAGCTGGGGCGGCGGCGGGGGAGAGGAAGAGCACGAGCACGGCAGACGGTAGACGCCGCGCGCATGGGTCGAGCGACGGCCCTTCCGCGCGATTTCTGCTTCGAGGCAGCGAAGGCGGCAAGACTGTCGAGCGGCCCGCGGGCGCCTATGGTTTTCCGTCGTAGTGGAGAGCGGGATCGCGATGGTCGGAGGCGTCGCAGGTGCTCGCCTCCCGCGGAATTGGACGTGGGTGCGACGGAGCGTCGCCGGCCTGGTGCTCGCCTCGTGTCTCGATTCCCGCTCATCGGCCGAGGAACCGCTCTCGCTCGATCAGGCATTGCTCCTGGCGCGGACCGCCAATGCGCTGCTTCCCGTCGCGCGCCTCGACGTGGACCTCCGCCGCGAGGGAGTGCGGGAGGCGAACGGGCGGCTGCTGCCGCGCTTCTCGGTCGAGGCGGCGTTCCGCTACGCGCCGCCCGGTGCGACGTACAACCTCGCTGAAACGGTCAACGAGGAGCAACTCCAGGTCTTCGGGAGCGTCCCGATTTACGAAGGCGGCGCGCTCAGGGCCGGCATCGCGGCCGCGAACGCGCGGCTCTCGTCGGCCGCCGCGCGCTACCGTGTCGCGGAAAGAGAGCTCGATTTCGAGGTCCGATCCCGCTTCGCCGAGACCGCGAGGATGGAGAGCGAGGTCCGCTTTCGCACCGAGGGCATCGAGCGCCTGCGAAGATACCTGACCGGCATTCGGGAGCGCCGCGCCGCCGGGCAGGGCGTGGCGGCCGACGCCTTGAAAGCCGAGGTGCGGCTGGCGACCGAGGAGGCGGCGCTCGTCGATGCGCAGCGCCGCCGCGACGAGGCGCGGCTCGTCCTGAACGACCTGCTCGGGCGCGATCCGATGGCGGCGCTCGTCATCGCGCCGCTGCCCGCGCTCGAGCCGCCCCCCGCGCCGACCGGCGAGCCGTGGAGCGGGGCGCCCGATCTGTCGCAGGCCGCGGCCGACCTCGCAGCGGCGGTGGCGAACATCCGGATCGCCCGCGCCGCGCGGATCCCGCGCATCGACCTCTCCGCCGACGCGGGGCTCCTCGGCACGGGCGTCAGCGACCAACCGCCGGGCGACGGGTTCGCGCACCGCCTGCGCGACGACGTCGGCGCGTCGATCGGCGTCAGCCTCTCCTGGACGTTCTGGGATTGGCTGTACCGCCCTCGGCTGGCCGCGGCGGAGCTGGCCGAGCGCCGGGCACGCGCGCAGCAGCTCGTCGTGCGCCGCCAGGCACGGCTCGGATGGGAGCGCGCCACCGTCGGCCGCGTGGCGCTCTATCGCCGGATGCAGGTGCTCGAGCGGACGCTGCCGATGGCGCGCGACTCGTACCTGATGGCCGAGAGCCTCTATCGCGGGGGAGCGGGGACGGCGCTGGAGGTGCTCGACGCGTTCACCGCCTGGATCGGCGCGGAGAACGCGCTCGCCGACGCGCTTTTTGCCTATCGAGTCGCGGAGGCACAGGCGATCCGCTGGAGCACGCCGTGACGCTCGCGCAATCGGTGCTCGTCGTCGCCGCCGCGGCGGCCGGCGGGTGCGACCGCGGAGCGCTCGGGCAGATGGGCGCGCACGTCGTGGAATCGGACGCGGAGGCGGTGACGGGGACTCCGGTCGAGGTGGCGACGGCGACCCGCCGCACGCTCCTCGTCACGGTGAGCGCTCCGGGGCGCACCGCGACGATCGAGCCACAGAACGTGCGCGCCCCGTTCGCCGGGGTCCTCACCACGATGAAGGTGCAGGACGGCGATCGCGTCGCCGCGCACCAGGCGATCGGGACCATCGTCTCCGAGAACAGCTACGCCGCGCTCGTCGGCGCGCGCGCGATGATGGCCTCCGCGCGCACGCCGGAGCAGCGCCGCGATGCCGCCCGCGCGCTCGCGCTGGCGAGGCAGGACCTCGTCGAGACGCCGCTCCGAGCGCCGGAGGCGGGCGTGGTCGTCAAGCACGGTGCCGACGAGGGTGCGCTGGTCGCCGCGCAGGAAAACATCGTCAGCATCGCCGCGCTCGATTCGTTCGTCTTCATCGCGCAGATCGTCCAGACCGAGCTGCCGCGGGTGCACGCGGGGCAGGCCGCCGTCGTGCGGTTGAGCGCCCGCCCGTCACCGCTTCACGGCGTGGTGCACACCATCCTGCCCGCCGGCTCCAGCAAGGACCTCAGCATGCCGGTGCGCATCGACTTGCCCGCGGGCGAGGCGCCCGTCGCGATCGATCTCTACGGCACCGCCGTCATCACCGTCGGGGAGCGCCACGACGCGCTGGTCGTGCCCGCCGCCGCCGTGCTGCGTGACGACGTGACGGGCGTCTCCCGCGTCGCCGAGGTGACGGCCGGAGATCGTGCGCGCTGGGTGGAGGTGACGCCCGGGCTCGCCGCGCAGGGCGTCGTCGAGATCCTCGCCCCGCCGATCGCCGCCGGGCAGCGCGTGATCGTGACGGGCCAGGTCGGCCTGCCCGACGGTGCGCCGGTGCGCCCGACGGCGGCGATGGCGCTGCCATGATCCCCATCGCCCGCCTCGCGCGCGATCGCGCCGTCGCCGTCTACCTCCTCGTCGCCGTCCTCGCCGCCGGGGGAGTGTTCGAGTACCTGCGGCTGCCGGCGTCCATCTTCCCGGCGGTGACCTTCCCGCTCGTGAAGGCGATCGCCGACGTCGGCGAGGAGCCGGCGGCGCAGATGATCCCGACGGTGACCAGGCCGCTCGAGGAGGCGCTCCTCCGCGTGCCGGGCGTGCGGCTGGTGCGCTCGCGGACCTCTCGCGGCTCGGTCGCGATCACCGCGCAGTTCGCCTGGGGGACGGACATGCAGGCCGCTCTCCAGCGCGCGCAGGCGGAGACGCAGCGGGTGCGGCCGTCGCTGCCGCCCGCGACGAAGCTCGACGTGGAGTGGATGAACACGGCGACGCTGCCGATCCTCGGCTACGCGCTGACATCGCCGACGCGCTCGCAGGCCGACCTGTGGGACCTCGCCGAGTACACGCTCAAGCCGGCGCTGATCCGGATCCCCGGCGTGTCGCGGGTCCAGATCCAGGGCGGCAGCCGGCGCGAGTTCGAGGTGCGGCTCGACCGGGACGCGCTCGACGGCCGGCAGCTCGCGGCGACCGACGTCATCGCCGCGCTTCGGCGCGACAACCGCGTGCTCTCGGCCGGGCTCGTCGAGCGCAACCACGAGCTGTACCTGACGCTCGTCGATGGTCGCGTCGACGGGATCGACGCGCTCGCGCGGGTCGCGGTGCCGCTCCCCGGCGGCGGTCCGCCGGCGCGCCTCGGAGAGCTGGGCACCATCGCGGTCGCGGACGAGGTGTCCTACGTGCGCACCGCGGCCGGCGGCAGCGAGGCGGTGCTGGTGAGCCTGCTGCGCCAGCCGTCGGCGAACACCATCGCGATCGCCGACGGCGTGCGCGCCCTCCTCGAGCGGCAGCCGCCGCTCGTCCCGCAGGACGTTCGCTGGACGACCTTCTACGATCAGGCGCGCTTCGTCGCCGACTCGGCCGCGGGCGTCCGTGACGCGATCGCCATCGGTGTCGGCCTCGCGGCGCTCGTGATGCTGGTGTTCCTGCGCCGCCTGCGCCTGACCGTCGTCGCCGTCGTCGCCATCCCGGTGACGGTGGCGATCGTCGTCCTCGGGATCGCCGCGCTCGGCCAGACGGTGAACCTGATGACGCTCGCCGGGGTGGCGGCGGCGATCGGCCTCATCGCGGACGACGCCATCGTCGTCGTCGAGAACATCCACCGCCACCGCGAACAGGCCATCTCCGGCGAGCCGGCCGAGAGCGGCCTCGCGGAGATCGCCCCGGCGCTGGTCGGGTCGAGCTTGTCGACGATCGTCATCTTCATTCCCTTCGCTCTCCTCGCCGGCGTGGTCGGAGCGTTCTTCAAGCCGCTGGCGCTCACGATGGCGCTCACGCTGGTCGTCTCGTTCCTCGTGGCGCTCGTCGTCGTGCCGGTCAGCGTCGGGCCCGCCGAG
>JAJXSP010000295.1 GCA_021784515.1 Myxococcales bacterium
GAAGCGCGGCGGCGGCGTCACCCGCCCGCACAGCTCGCGCAGCGCCGGCAGCGTCGGGCCGAGCCCCTTCGGGTACTGCTCGCTGACCGCCACCGGCAGCCGCAGCCGCCCCGCCATCTCGAGGAGGATCGTCCAGTTGCGGATGGCGCGCGTCGCCTCCTTCTCGGGCATCGCGGCGAGCAGCCGCTCCTGGAGGTCGACGAGGATGAGGCCGGTGTCGTTGGGCTGGAGTTCGAGATCGAGCATGCGGTCAAGCTACCGCATTTGCCGCGTCGCGGCCCGCGCGCGTCGGTGCGCTACCCCGCCTGCCCGGTGAGCCACAGGGTGGCGATGGCGCGCTCGGCGCGCGGCGTGATCGTGAAGGCGCCGCGGCCGCTCACGGCGAGGGTGCCGGCGGTGATCCACTCGTCGACGATCGCGCGCGGAACGCCGGCGCGGACGATCTCCGCGATGGTGAAGGTGCGCTCGCCGCCCGCGGCCTTCGCACGTCGGGCGGGCGCCGGCGCCACCGCCACCGCCACCGGCGGAGGCGCCGCCTCGCCGTCCAGCTCGATGCCGAACAGCGCGCCGAGGTCCGCGCCTCCATCGAGGCGATCGGCGGCGGACGTCGCCGCGAGCGCATGCCCGGCGCCCGCCTCGGCCACCAGCTCCATCTGGTCCACCCGGCGCAGCGTGAACAGCAGCTCGGGCCGGTGATCGAGCCGCGCGCCGACGCCGTAGAGCGCCGCCGCGACGTGCTTGCACATGTTCGCCCAGTCGGGGCACGAGCAGCGCAGCTCGATCTCGTCGGGCGCGGGGAACATGCCGGTCCTCTCGCGCGCCAGCACCTCCATCACGCCGTCTCCGAAGCGCCCCTCGAGCAGCTCGACGAGCGAGCCCACCTGCCCGGCGCACTCCGACACGATCGCCCGCCACCGCTTGTCCGGCAGCGCGGCGATCCCGATCTCGATCCGGTACAGCTCCGAGCCCTGCACCCACGCCTGCACCTTGCCCGCCTCGACGGAGAGATCGACCACCGAGCCGTTGCGCGCGTAGGTGCGGCCGCGCGGCAGGCGGTTCGCGAAGTCGCTGTAGCGCTCGAGGTTCTCGCACCACGCGCGGCCCCAGAAGGTGTTGGTCATGGCCCGGCCCTCGATCACCACCGGCTCGGGTGGGCGGCCGGTCTTCTTGGCCAGCGCCTTCATCTCCTTCTCCGCGCGCCGGCGCCGCTCGGCCACCGGCACGTAGGGCTTCCACATAAAGCTCATCGACTGCCTCCGACGGGTTTGGTGCGGCGCAGCGATCTCTTCTTGCGCTGCAGCACGGTCAACCCTCGGCGACGGCGCGGTGGATGTCAAGCGCCACCAGGTCGAGCAGCTCGCGGTCGCCCATCTCGGTGACGAGCGCCTCGCCGCCGCCCGCGAGCAGGTCGCGCGCCAGCCCCTTCTTCGACTCGATCATCGCGTCGATCTTCTCCTCGACCGTGCCGCGGCAGACGAACTTGTGCACCAGCACGTTGCGCCGCTGGCCGATGCGGAAGGCGCGGTCGGTGGCCTGGTCCTCGACGGCGGGGTTCCACCAGCGGTCGAAGTGCACCACGTGCGACGCGGCGGTGAGGTTGAGCCCGGTGCCGCCCGCCTTCACCGAGAGCACGAAGAACGGCACGTCCTCGTCGGACTGGAAGCGATCGACGAGCGCCTTGCGCGCGCGCACCGGGGTCTGCCCGTGCAGCACCAGCCCGGGCCGCCCGAACGCCGCCGCGAGGAATGCGGAGAGCGGCTCGGTCGCCTCGCGGAACTGGGTGAACACCAGCAGCTTCTCCTGGCGCGCGGCGACGGTCTCGGCGATCTCGCCGAGGCGGGCGAACTTGCCGCTCTCGCCCGACGCCCACGGCCCGTCCCCGAGCCAGTGCGACGGGTGGTTGCAGATCTGTTTCATGCGCAGCAGGAAGGCGAGGATCACCCCGCGGCGCTTCATCCCGTCGGCGTCGTCCAGCTCGGCGGCGAGCGCCTCCACCGACTGCTGGTAGAGCGCGGCCTGGCGCGGCGTGAGGGCGCAGAAGGCGCGCATCTCCGTCTTCTCGGGCAGGTCGGCGACGACGGTTCGGTCGGTCTTCAGGCGCCGGAGGATGTAGGGGCGGACGAGGTCGCGCAGCGGCGTCCAGTCGGGGGCGGGGCCGGCGCCGAGGCGGCGCGCGAACTCGCCGAACACCTTCGCCGAGCCGAGCAGCCCGGGGTTGAGGAAGTCGAACAGCGACCAGAGATCGCCGAGGCGGTTCTCGACCGGCGTGCCGGTCAGCGCCACGCGGGTGCGCGCCCGGAGCGCCTTGGCGGCGCGGGTCTGCCTCGTGCCCGGGTTCTTCACCGCCTGCGCCTCGTCGAGGATCGCCAGATCGAAGGTGGTCTCGGCGAGCCACGGGAGGCGGTGCAGGGAGCCGTACGTGGTGATGACCAGATCGACGCCGTCGAGGCGGGAGGGCGGCAGCGTCTTCAGCTCGGCCGGCGGCAGCGCCGAGGGGTGCGCGATCAGCGCGCGCAGCGCCGGGGCGAAGCGCTCGATCTCGGCCTGCCAGTTCCCGATCAGCGACGCCGGGACGACGAGGAGGTGCGGCGGCCGGCGGCCGTCACGGCGCAGCGCGAGGAGGAGCGCGAGCACCTGGATCGTCTTGCCGAGCCCCATGTCGTCGGCGAGGCAGGCGCCCAGCCCGAGCCGCTGGAGCAGGTGCAGCCACGCCACGCCGGCGGCCTGGTAGGGGCGGAGCGTCGCCCGCAGCGACGGGCCGAGCGCCTCCGGGATCGCCGACGGATCGAGCCTGTTGCCGCGCAGCCCGTCGAGCGTCTCGGCGAGCCACGCGCCGGCGTGCACCGCCGACCAGTCCGCCGCGCCGCCGTCGTCGCCGTCGCCGCCCTTTGCCTCGACGCGCGCGCCGGCGAGGAGGCGCATCCCCTCGAGGAAGGTGATGCCGCCCTGCTTCGCCTCGCGCTCGACCCGCTTCCAGTGGTCGAGCACCTCGGCGAGCTTTTCGCGATCGACCTCCACCCAGCGCCCGCGGATCGCCACCAGCGGCTCCGTCGAGGCGAGCAGCGCGCGCCACTCCTCGTCGCCGATCGGCTCGCCGTCGACGGTGACCGCGACCGAGAAGTCGAGCAGCGCCGAAAGCCCGAGGCCGCCTGGGGCGCGCTCGCCGACGGTGACATGCACCTCGGGGCGGAGCGGCCGGCGCGGCTTCCACCAGTCGGGCACGCGCACCACCACGCCGCTCTCTTCGAGCAGCGACACCTCGGCGAGGAACCGGTGCGCCTGCCTCGGCGTCCAGGCGAGCGGGTGGAAGATCTGGCGATCGTCCACCATCTCCCGGATCAGCGCGCTCCGTCGCGCCGCCCGATCGACCGGCCCGAGGAGGGCGAGCAGCGCGGCGCGGTTGCCGTCGCCGGCGTACTCGCGGAGCGCCTCGCCGAGCGGGCGGTGCTGCGGCTTCGCCTGCGCCGACAGCCGTGTGGTGTAGGTGGCGAGGAAGGCGAACGGGCGCGCCGGATCGGAGCGGTTCTCGGCGAGGTGGAAGCAGACCCGCCCGACGAGGTTCCACGCCGGATCGCGCTGCCGCAGCCACGTTTCGACGGGGCCGCCGAAGCCGGCGATGGCGTCGCGGAAGGCGGCGCCGGTCGCCTCCCATAGCGCCGCGAGGGTGGCGCCGTCGAGGTACTCGCCCCCGACGAGCGGCGGCGCGGCGGCGGCGAGGCGCGACAGCTCGTCCTCGGGCGGCGGCGGGACGGCCGCCTTGCCGCGCGCGGCCTCGAGGTCGGGCAGCCCGCACAGCGAC
This sequence comes from Myxococcales bacterium, assembly GCA_021784515.1. Lineage (GTDB taxonomy): Bacteria > Myxococcota_A > Polyangia > Palsa-1104 > SHYY01 > SHYY01. The sequence goes on from JAJXSP010000295.1 coordinate 3,800, forward strand.
GAGACGAAGCGCCGGCCGAGGTCGCGGAAGAAGGCGAGGGCAGGGGGCAGCGCGGTGGCCGCCTCCGCCGCGCCGAGGTGAAGCAGGCCCGCGCCCGTGCCGTCGGCGAACGCCGCGACGAGCCGCGCGGCGACGGCGGGATCGATCGCGGCCGTCTCGGCGCCCGCGCCGTCCGCGGCGAGCGCGTCGAGGTGGAGGCGCCCTTCGGGGGTGAGCCTGGGCGCCAGCCGCACGGAGGCCATCACATCGTGGCGCGGCTGGCCCGGAGCTTCTCCATCCGCTCCTCGCACTCGGCGAGGCGGCGGCGGTTCTCCGCCACCACCTCCTCGGGGGCCTTCGCCATGAACGCCTCGTTGGCGAGCTTGCCCCCCACCTGCGCGCGCTCCTTGTCGAGCTTCGCCAGCTTCTTGTCGATCGCCGCGACAAGCGCCTCGCGATCGGCCTGGCCGGAGAAGACCAGCGCGAGCGAGTTCCTGCGCGGCGTGACGTGCACCACGCCCTCTTGCGGCTCCGACGACGCAGGGACCACCTGCAGCGCGCTCCCGCGCGTCATCGCCTGGACGAGCGCCTTGTCCTCGTCGAGGAGGCGCCGCTGCTCCTCGTTCGCGGCGAGGACCCGGAAGGGCACGTCATTGCCCAGCTCGTACTCCATCCGGGCGTTGCGCATCGCCGTGACGATGTCCTGCACCTCGTCGAGCCGCGCCTCGGCCGCCTCGTCGATCAGGCCGGGGTCCGCCGTCGGGAACATCGTGATCATGATCGACTGCGGCGCGCCGAGCGGCTTCGGGATCTGCTGCCAGATCTCCTCGGTGATGAAGGGCATGAACGGGTGCAGCAGGCGGCACGCCGTCTCCAGCGACGTCGCCAGCACGCCCTGCGCGGTGCGGCGTTGAGGCCCAAGCCCGCCCAAGCGGGCTGCTCCAGGGGCCGACTGCGCCTCGCCCTCTTCGCTCTTGTCCTGCAGGGCGGGCTTCGCCAGCTCGATGTACCAGTCGCACAGCTCGCTCCACACGAAGCGGTAGATCGCCTGCGCGGCGTCGTTGAACTTGAACGCCTCGAGCGCCTCGTCCACCTCCTTCGCGGTGCGTTGCAGCCGCGACAAGATCCAGCGGTCGGCGAGCGACAGCAGCTCGCGGCCGTCCGCGGCCTGCTCGTCGGCGAAGCGGTCGGCGTCGAATCCCTCGAGGTTCATCAGCGCGAAGCGCGCCGCGTTCCACAGCTTGTTGGCGAAGTGGCGGTAGCCCTCGACGCGGCCGAGGGCGAGGCGGATGTTGCGCCCCTGCGCCGCCAGCGCCGCCAGCGTGAAGCGGAGCGCGTCGGCGCCCGAGGCGGGGATGCCCTCGGGGAACTGCTTCTTGATGTTCGCGATCGCCTGCTTGGGCGCCGCGCCCTCCTCGGCCTTCTTCACCAGCGCGTCGAGGGTGGAGCCATAGACCACGTCGAGCGGATCGATGACGTTGCCCTTCACCTTCGACATCTTCTCGCCCTTCTCGTCGACCACCATCGCGTGGAGGAAGACCGTGCGGAAGGGCACCTTCTTCATGAAGTGGAGGCCCATCATCATCATGCGGGCCACCCAGAAGAAGAGGATGTCGTAGCCGGTCTCCATGACCGAGGTCGGGTAGAAGGTGCGCAGCTCGCGCGTCTCCTTCGGCCAGCCGAGCGTCGAGAAGGGCCACAGCGACGACGAGAACCAGGTGTCGAGGACGTCCTCGTCCTGGGTGAGCTGCGTACCGCCGCAGTGCGCGCACGCGGCCGGGGTTTCGCGGGCCACCGTCGGCTCGCCACACGTGCCGCAGTACCAGGCCGGGATGCGATGGCCCCACCAGAGCTGGCGCGAGATGCACCAGTCCTTGATGTTGCGCATCCAGTGCATGTACGTCTTCGTCCACATCTCCGGGACGAAGCGCGTCTTGCCCGATTCGACCGCTTCGATCGCCGGCTCGGCGAGCGGCTGCATCTTGACGAACCACTGCAGCGACAGCGTCGGCTCGACGACGGTCTCGCAGCGCTGGCAGCGGCCGAGCGCGAGCTGGTGCGGCTCGACCTTCACGAGCAGCCCCTTCGCCTCGAGGTCGGCGACCACCTTCGCGCGCGCCTCTTCGACGGTGAGGCCGCGGTAGGCGGCGGGCGCGTTGTCGTTGAGGCGCCCTGTCAAGTCGAACACCGAGATCATGTCGAGGCGGTGGCGGACGCCGACCTCGAAGTCGTTGAAGTCGTGGCCCGGCGTCACCTTCACCGCGCCGGTGCCGAACTCGCGGTCGACGAGCACCGCGTCGCCGACGATCGGGACGGTGCGGTCCGTCAGCGGCAGGCGGGCGCGGCCGCCGATGAGGTGCTTGAAGCGGTCGTCCTCGGGGTGCACCGCGACGGCGGTGTCGCCGAGCAGCGTCTCGGGGCGCGTGGTGGCGACCGTGAGCATCGCGTCGCTCCCCTCGACGGGGTAGGCGATGTGCCAGAGCGAGCCGGTGACGTCCTCGTGCTCGACCTCGAGGTCGGAGAGCGCCGTGCGGCACCGCGAGCACCAGTTGATGAGGCGCCGCGCGCGGTAGATCAGCCCCTCCTCGTGCAGGCGCACGAATGCCTCGCGCACCGCCACCGAGAGCCCCTCGTCGAGGGTGAAGCGGGCGCGCTCCCAGTCGCACGAGGCGCCGAGCACCTTGAGCTGCTCGACGATACGGCCGCCGTTCTTCTCCTTCCATTGCCACACCCGCTTCAGGAACTCCTCGCGCCCGAGGTCGTGGCGCGACTTGCCCTCCTCGCGTTGCAGCGTCCGCTCGACGACCATCTGCGTGGCGATGCCGGCGTGGTCGGTCCCCGGGAGCCACATCGCGTTGTAGGCCTGCATGCGGCGCCACCGGACGAGGATGTCCTGCAGCGTCGCGAACAGCGCGTGACCCATGTGGAGCGAGCCGGTGACGTTCGGCGGCGGGATGACGATCGTGTAGGGCGCCTTTGGGGCCGCGGCGTCGGCGTGGAAGTAGCCCTGCTCGATCCACGCGCGGTACCAGCGCTGCTCGACCTGGGTCGGGTCGTAGGCCTTGGGAAGCTCGGTCATGGTGGTGTTTCCTTCGTGAACGTGGCCGTGGCCGTGAACGTGGCCGTCGCCGTCGCCGTCGCGGGATTTTCCGTCGCTGTTCGTCCGCGGCCACGGCTACGGCCACGGCCACGTGCAGCGAACATCGAGGTACTAGCTCTGGGCCCGCTCCTTGACCAGCCGGTCGAGGTGCTCGTGGATGATCGTCTCCGCCAGCTGGGGCACGACCTCCCACGCGATCTGCTCGATCACCTCGCGGCTGAGGCGGGCGATCGCCTCGTACTCCGGGCCGCGGCTCGCGAGCCCGCCGAGGGCGGCCTCGGTGGCGCGCGGGACCGCCTCGCGGGCGGCGGCGACCACCGCGTCGATCACCGGCTGCGGCGCCGACGGGCGGTGAGGGCCAGGCCCACCGAGATGGGCCGCTCCAGGGCCCGACTGCGGCCGCGGCTCGGGCGCGTTGGGGATCAGCGGCGCGCGCGGCATCCTCGGTGCGTCGATCGGGATGCCGATGACGGCGAGGCGCGCGGTGACCTCGGTGCTGCCGGCCCGGGCGACCGCCGCGGGCGGCAACGACGCGGCGGCGACTTCGATCACCGGGCTGGGCGCGACCGGCGCAGCGAAGGCGGCCGGCGCCGCGGGGGTGGCGATCGGTGGCGGCGGCGGCGGCACGACCGGGTGCGGCTCCGACGCGCGCGTCACGGGCCTGCTCTCCGGCTCCTTCGCGACCGGCGGTGGAACGATCGACGGGGCGACCGCCGGGCGGGCCGGCGGCGGCGGCGCCATGACCGGGTGCGGTCCCGTCGTCCGCGACGGCGGCGGGGGCGGCTTCGGCCCGTCGGAGGTCGCCGCGTGGGGCGACCCGATCACCGCGTGCGTTCCGGTGGTGCGGCCCGTCGGCGGCGGCGGGATCGACGGCGGGCGGTGCGGCGGCGGCGGCTCGGCGGCCGGCGCCGCGGTCCCCAGCTTCGGGGCCTCCATGTCGATCACGGTGCGCGCCTCGACCGCCGGCGGAGGCTGCGGCTTCGGCTCTTCCTTCACCGGCGCGCTCGGCGTGGCGCCCATGAACGTCGGGTGCGGGACCGGCTTGCCCGGC
>JAJXSP010000296.1 GCA_021784515.1 Myxococcales bacterium
CAGCCAGCGCCACGCCGTGCTCGTCGCCCAGGAGAACGAGGTCGAGTACGCGCCGCTCGAGCACCTCCACGACGGGCAGGGGCGCTTCCGCGCCTTCGACAGCCCGCTCTCCGAGGCGGCGGCGCTCGGCTTCGAGTACGGCTTCTCCCTCGACTTCCCCGACGGGCTGGTGTGCTGGGAGGCGCAGTTCGGGGACTTCGTCAACGGGGCGCAGGTGCTGATCGACCAGTTCATCTCCTCGGCCGAGGACAAGTGGCGCCGGCTCTCGGGGCTGGTGCTGCTTTTGCCGCACGGGTTCGAGGGGCAGGGGCCCGAGCACTCGAGCGCGCGCTTCGGCCGCTTCCTCCGCCTCGCGGCCGAGGACAACCTCCAGGTGTGCCAGCCCTCGACGCCGGCGCAGTACTTCCACCTCCTGCGGCGCCAGGTGGTGCGGCGGTGGCGCAAGCCGCTCGTCGTGCTGACGCCCAAGAGCCTGCTCCGCCTGCCCGCGGCCCGCTCGGCGCTCGACGAGCTGACGCGGGGCCGCTACCAGCGCCTGCTCGCCGACCCCGAGCCGCTCGACGCCGGCGCGGTGCGGCGGGTCCTGCTCTGCTCGGGGAAGATCGTCTACGAGCTGCTCGCAGAGCGGCGCCGCCGCGGCGACCGGCGCACCGCCGTCGTGCGGGTCGAGCAGTTCTACCCGCTGCCCGAGGGCGCCATCGCCGAGGCGCTCACCGCCACGCCCGGCGCCGACGAGCTGGTGTGGGTGCAGGAGGAGCCGGAGAACATGGGCGGGCGCGACTTCCTCGTGCCGCGGCTGCGGGCGGCCCGCCCGAGGGCGGAGGTGCGCTCGGTCTGCCGCGCCGAGAGCGCCAGCCCGGCGACGGGCTCGCACCGCGCCCACGTGATCGAGCAGGAGCAGCTGGTGCGGCGGGCCTTCGGGCCGCTCCGGGAGATGGACGCGGCGCACCGGGGAGCGGAGCGATGAGCGAACTGAGTGTTGATTTGGTGGTGCCCGCGCTCGGCGAGTCGATCGCCGAGGCGACGGTCGGCAAGTGGCTCAAGCAGGTCGGCGAGCCGATCGCCGCCGACGAGCCGGTGGTCGAGCTGGAGACGGACAAGGTGACGCTGGCGGTGCCGTCGCCGGCGCCGGGCGTGCTGGGCGAGCAGGTGGTGGCGACCGGCGCGACGGTGAAGCCGGGCGAGGTGGTGGCGCGCATCGCCGCCGCGCCCGAGGTGACGATCGCCGCGAAGCGCCCCGAGGCCACGCCGCCGGTGCAGGCGGCCGAGCCGCCGGTCGCTCCTGCGCCGGCAACCGCACCCGCGACCGCGCCTGCTACCGCCCCCGCGCCCGCCGCGCCGCCGCGCCACCGCACGCTCCCTCCGTCGGTGCGCAAGGCGCTCCGCGAGGGTGCCGCGCCGCCTCCCGTCGTGCTGCAACGCAGCGATGAGGCGCTGCAACGCAGCAAGGCGCCCGCCCCCGCGCCGACCACGCCCGCCCGGCCGCGCGAGCGGGTGGAGCCGATGAGCCGGCTGCGCCGCCGGATCGCCGAGCGGCTCGTCGAGGCGCAGCGCACCGCCGCGATCCTCACCACCTTCAACGAGGTCGACCTGTCGGCGGTGATGGCGCTGCGGGCGCGCTTCCAGGACGAGTTCGTCAAGCGCCACGGCATCAAGCTCGGCTTCATGTCGCTCTTCACCCGCGCCGCCGTCGAGGGGCTCAAGCAGTTCCCCGGGCTCAACGCCGAGCTGCGCGACGGGGCGATCGTCTACAAGGAGCACTACGACATCGGTGTGGCGGTGGGCTCGGGGCGCGGTCTGGTCGTGCCGGTGGTGCGGGCGGCCGACCAGCTCGGCCTCGCCGCGATCGAGCGCGCCATCGCCGAGCTGGCCGACAAGGCGCGCTCCGACAAGCTCACCCTCGACGACCTCTCCGGCGGCACCTTCACCATCACCAACGGCGGCATCTACGGGTCGATGATGTCCACGCCGCTGCTCAACCTGCCGCAGACCGGGATCCTCGGCATGCACAAGATCGTCGAGCGTCCGGTGGCCGTGGCCGGAGCGATCGCGCTGCGGCCGATGATGTACCTCGCGCTCTCCTACGACCATCGCGTCGTCGACGGGCGCGAGGCGGTGCAGTTCCTCGTGTCGATCAAGGAGCGCATCGAGGCGCCGGATCGCCTGCTGCTCGAGCTGTAGGAGCCTGTTCCCGTAATTCGCCTGGCGTCCGATGCGCTCGCCCAGGCTTCGTCGCTCCTCCTCGAATTACTGCAGGTAGTCCTTCGTCGTCGCTGCGCGCGGATGGGTCCCCCGCTCGCTTCGCTCGCTGCCCCATCCGTGCTCGCGACCTCCTCGCCTGGGCGGCGCCTCGAACGCCTCGCGACGGCGCCTTACGGAAACAGGCTCCTAGGGCGTTCAGTCCGGGTAGAGGCAGCCCGAGTCGCCCGGGCCGACGGCCGCGGCGCGTGGATCGCGGGGCTGGAAGGGGTTGTGCGGGATCCCGTGCGGGGGCTCGTCGGTGGGCTCGAAGAGCAACCCGCGCGCGCCGCATTCGGGACAGCGGTCGGGCACGGCGGCGCCGCTCCTGACCAGACCGCAGATCGTGCAGCGAAGGTTCGGTTTCATCGCGGGGTCACAATTGCAAGGCAATGACCAACAGCGACGGGCGGGCGCCCCCAAATCCCCGTGAGCGAGCCACCGCCGCTCAACGCGGCGGGCGGCGCAGCAGCTCCTCATGGCGGAAGCAGGCGGTCAAATGGTCATTCACCATCCCGACCGCCTGCATGAATGCGTAGCAGATCGTCGGCCCGACGAAATGGAAGCCGCGTGCCCGGAGCGCCGTCGACATGGCCCGGCTCTCCACGGTCTCCGTCGGCACGTCCGTCGAGCGGACAAAGCGGTTGTGCCGTGTCCGCCCGTCGACGAACTGCCAGAGAAAGGTCGAAAAGCGCCCCTCTTCCTTCAATGTCAGATAGGCCCGCGCGGAGGCCGCGGCGCCGTCGATCTTCGCCTGATTGCGCACGATCCCCGGATTGGCCATGAGGCGGGCGCGGTCGGGGTCGCGATAGCGGGCGATCTTTTCGGGGTCGAAGCCGTCGAACGCGGCCCGGAATGCCTCCCGCTTGCGCAGGATGGTGATCCACGACAGGCCGGCCTGGAAGCCGTCGAGGACCAGCTTCTCGAACAGCGCGCGATCGTCCCACTCGGGCACCCCCCATTCGCGGTCGTGGTAATCGCAATAGAGGGGATCCTCACCCGGCCAGGGGCAGCGCGTGGGAGGCAATGCGGGATTGGCCATGCGCGGAGTCTAATCGCTTCAAGCGGAATGGGTGGTCGGGAACCGGGGAGTTTACGGCCTTGTTTCACCGCGCGGCCGGACGCATCCTGCCGCCATGCGTGCGCTGCGCCTCGCCGGGCCTGCTCCCATCGCCGCGCGGCCGCTCCTCGCCGCCCTGCTGCCCGATCCCGAGCCCGGCCCCGGCGAGATCGTGGTGCGCGTGCGCGCGTGCGCCATCTGCCGCACCGACCTCCACGTCGTCGAGGGCGAGCTGCCGCCGAAGCGGCCGGCGATCATCCCCGGCCACCAGGTGGTGGGCCTGGTGGAGCGGCGCGGGCCCGGGGCGGCGCGCTTCGCGATCGGCGATCGCGTGGGCATCGCGTGGCTGCGCTCGACGTGCGGCGCCTGCCCCGACTGCCGCCGCGGCGACGAGAACCTGTGTGTCCACTCGCGCTACACCGGATGGGACGAGGACGGCGGCTATGCCGAGCGCGCGGTCGTCCGCGAGGACTTCGCCTACCCGATCCCGCCCGCCTTCTCCGACGCCGACGCCGCGCCGCTCCTTTGCGCCGGGATCATCGGCTATCGCGCGCTCCGCCGGAGCCGCGTCGAGCCGGGCGGACGCCTCGGATTATGGGGTTTCGGCTCGTCGGCGCACATCACCCTCCAGGTGGCGCGGGCGCGCGGCTGCGAGGTGTACGTCTCGACGCGCGGCGAGAGTCACCGCCGCCTCGCGCTCTCGCTCGGCGCGGCGTGGGCCGGCGACGCCGCCGAGCCGCCGCCCGTCCCGCTCGACGGGGCGATCCTCTTCGCCCCCGTCGGGTCGCTGGTTCCGCCGGCGCTGCGCGCGCTCCGACGCGGCGGCACCCTCGCGCTCGCCGGGATCTACCTCACGCCGATCCCATCACTGACCTACGAAGATCACCTGTTCCACGAAAAGGCGTTGACCAGCGTGGAGGCCAATACGCGGCGCGACGGCGAGGAGCTGCTCGTCGAGGCGGCGAAGATCCCGATTCGCCCGAAGACGCGCCAATACGCCCTTTCGGACGCCAATCAGGCGCTGATCGATCTGAAGAACGATGCCATCGACGGCACCGGCGTATTGATCCCCTGAATCGGAATCAAACCCCGGCCAGCTCGCCGGCCAGCCCCCAGCGAATTCCGCGATCGGAGACGATCAATTCGTCCACCGCCGCCCGCGCCATCACGCGGGCGAGGATCGCGCCGCCGGCGAAGATCACGTCGGCCCGTCGCGGATCGAGCCCCGGCAGCCGCTTGCGCTCGCCGAGCGGCATGGCGCCCAGGTGCGCCACCGTCCGCTCGACCTCGGCGCGGCTCAGGCGGCTCCCGTGGACGCGCTCTCCATCGTAGACCGCGAGCCCGAGCGAGATCGCGCACATCGTGGTGACGGTGCCCGCGACGCCGACCAGCTGGCCTTCCGGGTGCGGCGCACCGTCGAGAGCGCGATCGATTTCGACGATCAACGCGGCGCGCTCGTCGGGAGTCGGCGGGTCGTGGTGGAGCAGCCGCTCGGTGAGCCGCACCGCGCCGATGGGGACGCTGGCGAGGCGCTCGACGTCCCTGCCACCGACGACCAATTCGGTCGAGCCGCCGCCGATGTCGAGCACGGTGCGGCGCCCGCCGGGCGGCTCGGGGAACGACGCGGCGACGGCGCGAAAGGAGAGCCGCGCCTCGCGCTCGCCGTCGATCACCTCCACGGGAAAGCCGAGCGCCGCTTGCGCTCGCACGAGGAACTCCTGCCCGTTTTCCACCTCGCGGAGCGCCTGTGTCCCGACGGCGGCGGCGCGATCGACCCCCGATTTCGCCACCAGCTCGCCATAGCGCGCGAGCACCGCGAGCGTGCGGTCGACCGCCTCGGGCGCGAGGCGCCTGGTCCGATCGACCCCTTGCCCGAGACGGACGATCTCCGCCTCGTTCGCGGTCGGCGACAACCGGCCCTCGCGCAGCTCCGCGATCAGGAGGAGCGCGGTGTTGGTGCCGACATCGACCGCGGCGACGCGCATTCTTCTACGCCTTTGGGGTGAAATCTCAGCGCTGCAATGCGGGGCCCCACACGGGGACTTCGGCGTTGCCCTTGTATGCCTGTTTCTGGATCTTTCCGTCGGCGGTGGTGAGCCAGATCCCGCCGCGCGAGGAGGCCATCGCCAGCACCTTGCCATTGGGCGCCCAGGTCGGGTGTTGATTGGAGCCCTGACCCTCGGTGAGCCGCACCACCTCGCCGGTCGCGACATTGATCGTGAAGCAGTCGAAGTTGCCCTTTTCGTCGCGCGCCGTGAAGGCGATCGTCGGCTGGGCGCACTTCGGGCACCACGAGGGCTCCTGGTTGTAGTTGCCTTTGTGGGTGAGCCGCGTCGGTTCCCCGCCCGAGGAGGACATGGTCCAGATCTGCGGCGAGCCGTGGCGGTTGGACACGAATGCGATCTGCGACCCGTCGGGCGACCAGGCAGGCGATGAGTCGATGAATGGATTGTTGGTGAGCCGCTTGAGGATCGAGCCGTCGGTGCCGATCAGGTAGATTTCGGGGTTGCTGTCCTGCGAGAGCGTCAGCGCGATCCGGCTGCCGTCGGGTGAGAAGGCGGCGCCCATGTTGACTCCCGGCCGGTCGGAGATGCGCTTGCCGCGCCCGCCGCCCGAGGGAATCAAATAGAGGTCCGGGTTGCCGCGCAGAAACGAGGTGTAGGCGATCTGGCCGCCCGACGGCGACCACGCGGGCAGGATGTTCTGCGAATGATTGCTGGTCACCTGGTAGACGTTGGCGCCGTCGTAGTCCATCACGAAGATGTCTTTTCCGCCGCCCTTCGTGCTGGCCTGGAAGGTGATCTTCGAATTGAAGAACGAGTCCTCGTTGGTGAAGTACTTGACCACTTCACTGGACCACTGGTGGGCGAAGCTGCGCAGCTGCGCCTTCGTTCCCTTGTAGTTCTTCTCGAGGACCGGTTTGTCGCCGCGGCCGATCTCGTAGAGCTTCATCTCGAGCGCGAGGGCGTCGCCCTCGACAGTGGCGCGCCCCTTCGACACGCCCTCGGCGCCCACGTTGCGCCAGTCGCCGACCACGATTCCGGTGCCCTCGGTCTCGAGGTGCGCGAGGAACGAGCGCGGGTCGAGCACCTTGAACCAGCCGGAGATCCCGAGGTCGTAGGAGATGACCTCGGCGGCCAGGTTGCCCGTCGGGGAGTCGCCGACGAGGCGCGGCACGGCGATCTTGTAGAGGTCGCGCTGCGCCCCGCGCACGTCGATCACCACCGGCCCCTTGCCGTCCGGAGGCTCGTCGGCACGCGAGGGCGAGCGCCCTCCGCCGATCGCGAGAACGAGCCCGAGCGCGAGGAGCAGCGCCGGCAGGAATGGAGTGAGTCGTCGCATTCTCTCCTTCACTCAGCGAATGGGGGTGAAGTTCATGCAGACGCCGTCGGAGGTGACGGCGTCCTTCACGTCGGGGGTGGGGGGCTCGTTCCACGAGTCCTTCACCTTGCCGAGCGCGTCGAGGAGCGTGCTGTCGTAGAGATCGCTGCCGGATGATTTCTTGATTCCTACCTCGGTGATCTTCCCGGCCGGGTCGATCTTGAAGCAGGCCATCGCCTTCAACTTCGCGAGGTCGGTGTCGCGGATCGTCGTCGGCACCGACCACACGTTCTGCACCGCGGCGAGGAGGTGCTGGTAATAGACCGGCCCTTTTCCGACGGCGGCGGTGCCGCCGCGGACGCCGTTGGGATCGCCCTCGTCCTCGGCCCCCGCCTGCTCGGGCTGGTCGGTCATGTTCTTGAATTGCTCGGCGTGGGTGCGCTTGAGCGGGTCGTCCACGTCGGGGGGCTTTTCGTTCGGGTCCTTCAAATGGGGCAGGGCCTGCGCATTTTCCGTCAATTTGATCTGCGGCTTTGGACCCTTGTCGAGGACGACCGCCTGCTTGTGCGGCAGGAAGCTGAGGTCGCGCGGCTTGCCGAACTTCACCGCCTGCACGTCTACCACCTGCCCGAGGGTGAAGCGGTCGTCCACCCGCTTTTCGCGGGCCTGCTTCGCGCCGACGACCACCGCCGCGATGATCCCGGCGTGGAGCACGATGGTGGCCCCCAGCCCGACGGCCCAGAGGCTCCCCCGCTCGCCGTGCTCGGTGTCGCCGTAGAGCATCTTATTGCAGCGGGTCCGTGACCATTCCCAGCTTGTCCGCGCCGCCCGACTTCGCCGCCGCCATCACCTTGACCACGAATCCATAGGAGAGCGCCTGGTCGGCGTGCAGGTAGAGCTCGTGCTCGCCCTTCAACTTCTCGTTCGTCTGGAGCTTGATCACGATCTGGTCGACGCAATTGGAGGTGGTGATGTCGTATTGATCGGCGGCCGCCTTGTCGGGCAGCGGCGCCTTGGGGGGCGGGCAGTCGGCGATCAGGGTCTTTCCCAGGAAGAGCTTCTGCTCGCGGGTGACGGTCATCACCAGCTTGCCCTCGTCGTCGGCCATGGTCTGCGCCTTGGCTTGCGGCAGGTCCACGTCCACGCCGGTCTGGATCATCGGCGCAGCGACCATGAAGATGATGAGGAGCACGAGCATGACGTCGACCAGCGGGGTGACGTTGATCTCCGCCATCATCCCCCCGCCGCCCCCGGTCGACATCGACATGGGTCGCTACCTCAGGAAATGGCGTTTGACGAGATTGAGG
>JAJXSP010000297.1 GCA_021784515.1 Myxococcales bacterium
CATGAGGTCGAACTTGAGATCGTACTGCCCCTCCACGCGCAATCCGCGGCATGTCGTCCCCTCCGGGCAAGGCACGCAGCCGCACTGAAGGAGGCAGGTGGGGCTGCATCGGTCGCCGGCCGTATAGCCGCCGGGGTTCGAGCGCATGGCCGCGAAGTGATGGGCGGTCTTCTGGCCGGAGTCGTAGTTGAACGGGCGGTTCCAGCCCGCGTCGCCGTCGCCGCACAGGCCGTTGAGCAGGTTCTGGAACTGCGGGGCGGCGCTTGGGAACTGGCTCAGCTTGGCTTGGGCGTCCTTGAGCAACATCCAAAGGATGAAGTTCGAGTTCCCGAGGTCGGGGACCTGGCTGAACCAGTTCAGCTCGACGCCGTCGGGGTAGGTGGAGAGCGACTGGGCGCGCAGGTTGAAGGCGCAGTGTTTCTTATTTTGGGCAGCATCATTGAAGGGCGTGGTGCCGTTTTCGCGGCAGGTCCAGCTTCGCGCGCTCTTCACCGTCGCTTGCGCGGCAGCCAGATCTGGTCCTATGGCAAAGTTGACTCCGGCGATCGTCTGGGTCGCCATACTTACATTGGGAAGGTAGGTTGCGACCGCTCCGCCTGCCGACTCTTCACACGGCCGATCCATCGGCCCGTCGCAGGCCGTCGAGCCCCAGCTGAACGCTGCCGTTGATAACGAGCCGGTAGCTCGAAATGTCCACGGCCAGCGGAATGCCATAGGAGGTGAGGGTCTCGAAGATGATGAGCGCCGTGGTCGATCCCGCTGGGCTTCCAGGAGGCTGTTGCCGAGGGCAAGAACCCAAACCGCTCCTACGGTTTCACGGCGCCCCCGACCACCCTCCCAGGAGCTTTCGGATGCACCGTACACCTTCGGCTGGTCGGTTGGCAAGCGCTTCCTCCGATCCCGGGTGCCTAACGGAAAAGGGGGCCCCCGCGTTGACGTTGACGGCGACCTTGACGGCGACGGCGACGGCGACGTGGCCGTGAACCGGCCCGCGCGCACGTGCAACCGTTCGCCATCCCGAGCACAGTTCACGGCCACGTTCAGGTTCACGTCGCCGTCAAGGTCAAGGTCAAGGTTCGGATGAGGGCCCCCATGGCCGTTAGGCACCCCTCAGATCCCTCGCCGCGCGCCGCGGTGCGTGCCGGGTTTCAGCACGTTCAACGGCCGCGGCACCACGTTCACCGGCCGCGGCACCATGTTCACCGGCGGCGGCACCACCTTTAACGGCCGCGGCACCATGTTCACCGGCCGCGGCACCATGTTCAACGGCCGCGGCACCATGTTCAACGGCCATTGGTTCGAGGTTCACGGTCGCGTCACCGGGGATCGCGGTCGCGATCCGTCATCCCCTTGACGCGCGCGCCGGTCGCGTGACGCCTTTGCCCCGCGCCGCCGCGGAAGTCCCCGCTCCGCCCGCGGCGATCGACCGCTCGGCCGCCTGGCCCGCTCGTCGCAAGGTGCCGGCTCGCCGTCGCGACGCCCGCCGGCGCTGGACGAGCGAACCGGACCCACGTGAAAGGAGACCCTCATGCGCACCGCGAAGAACCAAGCCACCCTCGTCGCCGAAGTGACCCAGGTCGGACAAGTGATCCCCAAGGTGGTGGCGGCGCTGCCCAAGGATCTCGACCCGAAGGGGTTTCACGCCGAGTCGCAGAGGCTCGACGCGTCGATCGCCACCGTGAAGCGCCTCAACGTCGAGCTCAAGGGCGCGATCGGCGAGAAGCGCGGTCATGAGAAAGCGATGCGCCAGCTCCTCAAGCGCGTCCGCGCGGCGGTGAAGGGCCACTTCGGCGACGACTCCACCGAGTACGCCCTGGTCGGCGGCACACGCCTGTCCGAGCGCAAGAAGCCGGTGCGCAAGCCGCGCCAGACGAAGGCCGCCTGAGCCCCCGCCCCCAGCGCCCTCCGTTGTCCCGCTCCCGCTATCCTGCCCCGAACCCCGACGAGAACTCCGATCGCAGCGCCGGGAACCACCCGAAGAACACCCCGAGGGCGCGCTTCCGATCCGCGTCGAGGTAGTCGAAGTTGGTGCCGCGGTCGATCACCTCCCAGAAGTCCTTGCTCTCGACGCGGAGCAGCTCGTCGCGGATCGAGCGCAGCCGCGACGCCGGCTCCTCCACCATGTCCTGCGCGATCTGCCGCGCGCCCGGCTCGTTGCCGTTCACGAGGTAGTAGGTGGCAAGCTTCGCCTGCGCCTTTCGCACGCCCCGGAGCATCGTCTCCTGCTCGTCGGTCTCCGCCTTGCGATCGAGGTCGAGCAGCGCGGCGAGGGCCTTGTCGTGCGACGGCGCCTTGCGCTCGTAGGCCACCTCGCACAGCGCCGCGAGATCGTAGGCGCAGGTCTCGGTGACGAAGGCGAGCCCGAGGCCGTGCGCGAGCTGCCCGTAGTAGCGGAAGTGGCCCGCCACCTCGATCGCGAACCCGTCGTGCGGGCCGCCGATCATCCGCTCGCCGAGCAGGCGGTACTGGTTGAGCACGTTGTAGGCGACGCGGATCTGGCGCTCGTTCAGCGTCGAGCGGAGGTAGGTGTTGAAGAACTTCACGACGAGCCGGAGCGCCTGCTCGTCGCCCACCCCGAGCGCCGCCTCGCCGATGTAGCGCGTGTCGATCGCGAGCAGGTAGTTCATGTCCGGCAGCTCGCCGAGCGACTCGTTGTAGATCGCCTGGTACTGGCGCAGCACCTTCCACTCGAGCCACACCGCGCGCCTGGCCAGGTCGTCCACCGACTCGGGCGACATCGACACGAAGTCGGGGTTCTGCCGCAGCCGCTCGCCGATGTCGAACCACGCCGGCTCGGCGGCGCGCTTGTGCGACAGGTAGCGCGCCGCCAGCTCCTTCAACGCGTCGACGGCGCCCTGGGCGATCAGCTTGTCGCGCTGCGCGATGGCGTTCATCGCCACGTCGGTGAGCTGCTCGATCGACTGCAGCACGCGCTCCTGCCGCGCGCCGAGATCGCCCTCCCCCGACTGCGACGAGGCGAGCGCCTGCTCCTGGATCCGCGCGACGACCTTCTCGGGATCGAGGAAGTCGAACACGTAGGCGAAGTAGGGGACCATCAGCAGCACGCTCAGCGTCACGAGCACCAGCGTCGCGGTGATCGACACCTGCGGGACGAACCAGCGCGACACCGAGAGGCTCACCCACACCGCGTCGATGCCGGCGACGATGAAGAAGCCGAGCAGGAGGAGGTTGGTGCGGTCGCGGAAGAACATCTCGGCGACGCGCGGCGTGTAGCGCGTGGCGGCCAGCTGCACGACGATGCTGACGACGGTGATGACGATGCCGAGCACCGCGGCGATCACCTGCGCCAGGTTGCCGAGCGCGTTCTGCGCGGTGTCCGGGTCGTAGGTGAACAGCTCGTGCAGCAGCGACGGCTTCCCGGCGAGCCGGAGATCGCGCAGCGCCTCGGTGCCGGGCGACCAGGCGAGGTAGTCGACGAGGTAGAAGCCGAGGAACACCACCGCCGCCGCGAGCGCCAGCGCGCCGCCCACCCAGATCAGCGAGGTGCGGCTCTTTCGCTTCGTCGCGTCCATCGGCGGGCCGACGCTATCACGAGCCTCTTTGGGGACGGTATTGGCTTTCCACCACTTGTCGCGAGAAGTGTAGGAAGGGTAATACCGTCCCCAAGGAGCCTGCATGCTGCTGACCGTCGACGTCGGGAACACCAACACCGTAATGGGCGTCTACGAGGGCGCCTCGCTGCGCGCGCACTGGCGCCTCGAGACGCGCGAGGGGCGCACCGCCGACGAGTACGCCGCCCTGCTCCACGGATTCTTCGCGCTCGCCGGACTGCCCTGGCAGAAGTGCGTCGACGCGGCGATCCTCGCCACCGTCGTGCCGGCGGTGCGCTTCGCGATCGAGACGATGTGCAAGCACCACCTCGGCGTGGCGCCGCTCGTCGTCGGCCCCGGCATGAGGAGCGGCATGCCGATCCTCACCGAGAACCCGCGCGAGGTGGGCGCCGACCGCATCGTCAACGCGGTGGCTGCCTACGAGCGGTATCGGCAGGGCTGCATCGTCGTCGACTTCGGCACCGCGACCACCTTCGACGCGGTGACGCCGAAGGGCGAGTACGCCGGCGGCGCGATCGCCCCCGGCCTCGTGATCTCCGCCGACGCCCTGTACGAGCATGCCGCCAAGCTGCCGCGGGTGGAGATCGTCCGGCCGCGCAGCGTGGTCGGGAAGAACACCGTCGCCAGCATGCAGGCCGGCCTGGTGTTCGGCTACGTCGGGCTGGTCGACGAGCTCGTGACGCGGATGACGCGCGAGCTCGACTTCCCGGTGAGGGTGATGGCCACCGGCGGCCTCGCCCCGCTCATCGCGAGCGAGTCGCGCACCATCGAGGACAGCGACGAGCTGCTCACGCTCACCGGGCTGCGGCTCCTCCACGAGCGGAACCGCTAGGAGCCTGTTTCCGTAAGGGGACGTCGCGAGGCGCTCGAGGCGCCGGCCAGGCGAGGAGCGACGACGACGGACTACTTTCTGTAATCCGAGGAGGAGCGACGAAGCATGGCCGAGCGGATCGAACGCCGCAGCAGGCGCATTACGGAAACAGGCTCCTAGCCGAGGCCCCCGTAGAACTTCCCGAACGTGCGGGCGAGCATGATCGACATGAGGAGCACGCCGACGCCGAGGACGAGCACATGGCGTGTCCGACGCAGCTCGAAGTGCCCGACGCGGCAGACCAGCAGGTAGCCGACCGCGAGGTTGAAGAACCCCCACAAGACGTTCACCGTTGAGGACGACAGCCCTTGCCCCGGCGGAGATGCGAACGGGCTCTGGAACGAGCGGCCCGAAACACCGCTGACGAAGTGCGGGACGGCGTTCGCCAGGAAGGCGCCCGCGAAGAAGTACGCGACGTAGTGGTACCAGCGCATCGAACCCTCCACCATTGCCGGCACGGTATCACACGCGCCGCCCGGTCGCGCCGGACCACCCTGGCCTCGCGGACAGAGGGCGAGCGCACCATCGGCGGCGACAACTTCTCGCCGGCGCTGGACCTGACGACGCAGAGCCACGCGAAGCAGGGGCATCTCGAGCGCCACGCTCGGAGTCGTCGGCACGCACCAGATCGCGCGCGTTCTTATCGGTAGCCCGTGCCGCTCGGAGCACCACTGGCCGAGCCGCTGGGCGGCGAGTGCGCTCCCTCCGACGGCGGAAGCCACGCAGGCGCACACCCGGTCGATCACGACGCGCTGGCCGTCCCCGTCGACGCAGGTTTCGGAGCGCGTGGCGTGGCCCGCGGCCGACGCGAGGAGGCGCTCCACCTCCTGCTCGACCGCTGGCGACGGAGGCGTGCAGGTCGCGATGCCTGCGGGTGGGCTCGCGGCGACGAGCGCCGTCGAGGCTGTGAGCAGGAGCGCGGCAGCGACGAGCCGGTGTGATCGCGACCGCCCTCGCCGAGATCGGCGAGCAACGCGCCCCCGAGGAGCGACAGGCGAGCGACTACGTGACCCGTGAGGCCAAGGTCCACTTCGTACCCGACGCCGTCAAGGCGGCGTGTGCACGCTGGGTCGTTGTCGCCTCGGTTGCGTCTCCTCGGCCGATTGCACCCGCGGAGCTCCCTTCGGCTGTATCCAGGGCGCCGAGAGCTACTGCGGCTTCACCGGTTACCCGGACCTCGCCGTGGCGCCCGCGACGGACGCAGGCGTCGTCGATTTCGGGAAGGCCGATCAACCGGGTGCCGGCAGTCCACGTGCAATCGAAGGGTGATCGGGGACGGTATTGCTTTTCCTACCGTTCCTCGCCCTGAACGGCGATCTCCGCCCCGCCGCCCGCCCGCACCTCCCCGGCCACCGCTCGCACGAACGCCCGGCGTCGAAGCCCGCTGCGGCAAGGCCGCCTGCGAAGCGCGGCGGGGGCGGCTCGAGGCCGGTCCACGCGAGATGGCTCGTCCAGTCGCTCTCCGACGGGGCAGCGGCTGCACCGGCGCGGACCGGGTTGTTGTGGACGAATGCCGCCATCCAGGGCGTGCCATTGGACCGCCGCGTGCCACAATCCGTTCATGTGCGCGGCGCGAACCCTCGCGGTCGTCACGTGGTTGGGCGCGTCGCTGTTCGGGATGCGCGGCGCCGCGGCCGATTCGCTGCGCCAGCTCTCCGAGGATAGTCGCGCCCGGATCGCGCGCGGCGAGCAGGTGGTCTACGAGCAAACGGTCAAGGGATCGCATTGGCCTGCATTGACCATCTATCAGGTCATTCGCGCCACGCCCGAGGAGGCGGCGGCCGTGTTCACGGACTATGGGGGCGAGGCCGGCTATCTGGAGAGCTGCTGTGGAATCGTGAAGTCGGTGGTGACCGATCCGGCGGTCGGGGGAGACCCGCGCGCGCGATTGGTGTACTACGAGCAGCGAGTCCCCGCTCTGTCGAACGAGCGCTACACGCTCCTCGAAGTCATGTCCCGGGGCGCCGACGGCAGCTTTGCGGTGACGTGGAGAAAATTCAGCGGCCAGACCCGCGCCGCCGACATCGTGGGCCACGCCTCGCTCGAGCCCTTCGGGACCAATACGCTGCTCGTTTATTACAACTTCACCGACATGCCGACGTTCGGCTCTGGCCTGTTTGCCGGGCGGTATGTCGCCCGCACCGAGCGCACGCTGGTGGCCATGCGAGCCCACATGGAGCAGCTCGCCGCGCAGGGCGGCGCTCCATTGCAAAGCGAGTTGTCGCGATTGCACCGTGCGTTCGAGGCGAGGGGCGTCACGGCGCCCGCGTCGTGACCGGCCCTGAGGGCCCGATCAGGAATAACTTGCTCAATCTCACCGTCGATCCATCCCGACCGGCTTCGTCGCTGCGCGCGGATGGGGCGCCTGTCCCATCCGTGCTCGCGACCTCCTCGGTCAAATACAGAGAGTATTCTCCCTCGTCGCTCCTCGCCGGATCGGGCGTTTCAACGGCGCGATCCGGCTGGCCCTCTCGGCGCTGCTGAAGGCGATCACGCGGTGGCAGGGAAGGACGCTCCGCGCTGCGCTGGTCGTGGACGGCGGGCGGTCCGTGCGAGAGCAGCCTCTATCGCGACTCGTTTCCCGACTTCGGAAACGGGCTCCACGACTCGCTCGATTTGGAAAGGGAGGCTGGGCGCCGGGATTCAACCCCGGCGCCCAGCGAGTTCAGACGGGGCTTACTGGCAGACGCCCTTCATGCACTTGCCGGAGCAGCACGCACGCGGTTCGTCGGCACCGCCGAAGCTGCAACCGGAGCCGGGCGGGAGGCAGGCGCAGTTCCCCTGGCCGTCGAGGTACAGCGAGCAGCAGTTCGCCGCGTTCGGCGGGCTGCCGGCCGGCTGGCCGCCGAGGTAGCAGGTGCACTGCCCATTGACCGACTGACCGGTGCAGCAGGACGCCGCGCTGCCGTGGTCGCTGTTGAAGCCGGCCACGCCGAGCACGCAGCAGGCGCCCTGGTTCAGGTTGCAGCCGAAGCGATCGGCGTTGTTGGCGCCGCAGCCCTGGCCCGTGAGGCAGTCACCGACCGGCGTGCCCGACTGATCGAACAGGTTCGCCGAAGAGCAGCCGCAACTGCCGCTGTTGTTGTCGCAGACCGGGCCGGGGTTACACGACGACGCGCAGTTCTTGCAGTAGCCGCCCGAGATTCCGCAAGCGCTGTTCGAGTCGCCCGCGGCGCACTGACCGTTCTGACCAGAGCAGCAGCCGCCGTTGCACGAGGTGACGCCGGCGATGCCGCCGCAGGCGCTGGTGCACTCGTGGGCGGTGGTGTCGCACGCGTAGCCGCCCTTGTTCAGGTTCGGCACCGCGGAGAGGCAGTCCGTCGCCTGGTTGCAGCCGCAGAAGTACTGAATGCCCTGATCGGTGATGCACTGGGTGCCGTTCGCGTTGTTGGTGCAGTTGACGCAAGCGCCCGCGGCGCCGCAGGTGGTGTTCGCCTTGCCATTGACGCACAGGCGGCCCGAGCAGCAGGAGCCA
>JAJXSP010000005.1 GCA_021784515.1 Myxococcales bacterium
ACGACACGTTCAAACCGGCGATCAATTATCCCGACTCCGGCGTGACGCCGCATGGGGTGGCGATCGGCGACTTCGACGGCGACGGCAATCCCGACCTCGTGCTCGCCAACGCGGGCAGCAACGACCTCAGCGTGCTGCTCAACCAGGGCGGCGGGCTGTTCGCACAGGGCAGCAACGAGGACGCCTTCGGCAACCCGCAGGCGGTCGCGGCCGGCGACGTCGACGGCGATGGCACGACCGACCTCGTGGTCGCGGGCATGGTCGGCGCGGTGGTCCTGCTGAACCGAGGGCACGCCACGTTCAAGGACGCCTTCTTCCTGCCGACGGAGAACGGTGGCGCGCCGGCCGCGCTGGCGCTGGCGGACCTCAATGGCGACAAGAAGCCAGACCTGCTGCTCGCCGACACGGGCGCCGCCGAGGTGAGCGTGATCCTCAGCCAGGGCGGCGGAGCATTCCGAAGCGCGGTCTCCTTCGCGGCCGGCAAGACGCCCGCGAGCGTCGCGGTCGGCGACCTCGACGGTGACGGCATTGCCGACGTGGCGGTGGCCAACGGCGCCGGCTCGGCGAGCGTCCTGCTCAACCAGGGAGGCGGCCTGCTGCAGGCGGCGGTGCGGTATCCCATTGGCGCGTCCGCCTCGGCGATCGCCATCGCCGACGTGAACCTCGACGGACTGCTCGACCTCGCCGTAGCCGACTCCACGGGCGGCGACGTGGTGGTACTGAAGAATGGCGGCGGCGGCCAGCTCGAGCCGGCGGGCACCTTCGGCGCCGGCATGGGCCCCGCGGCCATCGCCGTCGGCGACTTCAACGGCGACGGCAAGCCCGACCTCGCTGTGGCCGATTACACCGGAGGGAGCGTCAGCGTCCTGCTCAACACCTCGCGGTGAGCGCCTCGACGGCCGCCGCCGTCGCCCGCCGGCGCTCCCGGCTTGTTTTCAATCTATTCCCGCATGGATCCGACAACGAGCTGCACCGTCGCCGCATGGACCCGCTTGCAGGCGGGGACGCGATAGCGCCACATCGGGTCGGGCTTCGGAGGAAATGCCCCCATGCTGGCGTTGGCCTCCCAGACCACCACCTGCCCTTGCGGATCGATCGCGAAATCGATCCCGCCGTAGTCGAGCCCGAGCGCGTCGTGGATCCGTTCGAGCGACCGCATCACCGACGGACCGAGCGCGGCGGGCATGTCCGCCAGGAAGACAGACTCCTCCTTCCGGTATTCGGGGGAGGTCTCCATGTCGGCGGTGAAGTAATGCACCTTCCAGCGCGCCGAGATGGCGAGGTGCAGCGGATAGAGGCGACCGCCGACCATCATCACGCGGTATTTCCGGAAGAGGCCGTCCGCCAGCCGCGCGTCGAGGAACTGGAGGGCCAGCACGTCGCCGGGCGGCATCGTCGCGACCGCGGGGCCGAGCTCCGTCGGCTCATCGATCTTCATGAAATGATCGCCCGTGTGGAATCCGGGCGCGCGGAGCAGCAGCGGCCATCCGAAACCGGCGCCGGCGAGCCGCTCCGCCGCGTCGGGCGCCTCGAGCACGGCGCGGGGAAACTGCTGCACGCGTGGCGTGACGACGCCGGGGAGCGCGGCGAGGCGCACGGCGTTGTGGGCCCGCCCCGTCGCCAGCACCTGCTCCGGGCGGTTGATCACGCGCTCGCTTCGGCCTTCCAGGAACCGCGCGATCGCGCGGAGCGCCCGCTCTCCGCCATCGGCGTCACCCACGCAATTCAGGATCACGTCGACCGGCGGCAGCGCCTCCTCCGTGTCGAGGAACTCCGCCACCGCGGTCGCCTTGTGGAGGACGCGGTCATTGATGATCACTTCGATGGGGATGTTGTTTCCGCGCGCCGACCCGATCAGGAGCACTGAGATTGGGGCGGCGGTGGCGCGGTGCGACCACTGGGTGAGGAAGGTCCCGGCGGGACGCGCGTGACTGCGCGCGGCCTCTTCGTCGCCGAGGCGGCAGAGCGCGAGGGCCAGTCCGCGGTGGGCGAGGCGGTCGTCCGGCGCGAGGCGCAGCGCCTCTTCGTAATGCGCCCGCGCCGCCTCCAGGTCGCCATCCTCGTAGAGCACGGCGGCGTAGTTGGTGTGGGCGGTGGGGTGATCGGGGCGAGTGCGCACCACCAGGGCCAGCGTCTCCCGCGCGAGGCGGCGGTTCCCGCCGCGCTTGAGGATGACGGCCACGGCGGTGAGCGCCCCGACGTGCGCCGGGTCGTGGCGCAGCACGTCGGTGTATTGTCGGAGCGCGTCGCGCTCGCGCCCCAGCTCGTCCAACGCGCGGGCGACGGCGACCTGCAGCTCGACCGAGTCGGGGTTCGCGGCGAGCGCCAGCCTCGCCTGTTCGAGCGCCGCGAGCTTCGCGGTGCGTGGTGGGTGCGGTGGATCGGACATTGTCGGCCAGCGTCGGTCACGGACGTTTACCGCTCGTTTCGGTTTCGTCAACCATTGTGAAGCGCGGGCGGTCGTCCGGATCGCAGGGGCGTGCACTCGTCCGCTCCGCGGTCGCCGCACGCGCTCCTCGTGCTCGCCCACGGTCGCGAGTTGACGCCGGTCCGTCGAGGAGAGCAGGATTGCGCGTCATCGACGGAAGATCGACCCCACGGCGTCCGACCAGTCGCCCGGTGCCGACGCCCGGACGCCCCCAGCCTGCGAGCGCCTGAACATGAACAGAGCCCTGCCGAAGCGTCGTCCCATCGTGGCGCTCGCCCTCGCCGTCGCCGGCTGCGGTGGCGGAACGACGCCCCCCCAGCCGCCCGACCTGATCTTCAACCCCGGCGCCATCGACGCAGCCGGGCTCCCGTACGGCTCGGGCGGCGGCGGACCCGACCTCGCCGTGCCATCTCCCGATCTCTACCAGCCGCCGGCCGACATGACGGTCGTGTGCGATCCGTCGTCGCGGCTGTGCCCGCACGAGTTCAGCTGGACGTTCATGAACGGGCCGATCCAGCCCGACGTCGTCGAGGTGCGCGGGAGCTTCAACGGCTGGGCGCCCGGCGCGCTGCCGATGACGCTGGCCAACGGCGTCTGGACCGCTACCGCCGAGCTGCCGTGGGGGGCGACGGTGGAATACAAGTTCTTTGCGAAGTGGAACAACAACCCGAACAACCCGCTCTGGGTCACGGACCCAAGCAACCCCGACGTCGCGGTGGACGGCAATTCGGTGCTCGCAAACGTCATGTGCGCCCAGTGGTCCTGCAAGCCGACCATTCCCGTGCTCGAGCTGGTGGCGCCGCCCACGACCAGCGCGAATGCCTATTCCTTCCAGGTCAAGTTCGTTCCCGCCAACGCCGAGCTCGATCCCGCCAAGACGGTCGTGACGCTCAACGGCGCTCCCGTGGCCGTCCCCTATGATCCGGTGGCGCACCTCTTTTCGGTCTCGGTGGCCAACGGGGTGACGAGCCCGAACAAGTATGGCTACGTCTTCCGGGTCCAGGATCTCAACGGGGTTGCCGCGTCGTTGTTCGTGCCTCTTTGGATCGAGGCTTCGCCCTTCCAGTGGAAGGACGCGTTCATGTACGAGGTCATGATCGACCGGTTCCTCGCCGGCGGCACCAGCAAGGCCGGGCCGAGCGGACCGCCGACCGATCCTGCAGGCGATTGGAAGGGGGGCGACTTCGGCGGCGTGACGAAGAAGATCGCCAATGGCTATTTCGATGCGATGGGCGTGAACACGCTCTGGATCAGCTCGCCGGTATTGGTGACCAGGCTGTGCGAGATGGGCACCGGCGGCAACGCAGGTCATTGCCTGTCCGGCTATCATTCCTATTTCCCGCTCGCCACCGGGTGGGTCGACGGTTCGGACAAGGATCCGCTCTTTGCCGGCAACGGCGTCACGAACCCGATCGATCCGCACTTCGGAACCGCCGACGACCTCAAGGCTCTCGTCGACACGGCTCACGCGCACGGCATCCGAGTGCTGACGGACCTCGTGGTCAATCACGTGTTCGCCGACGCGCACCCTCCGGGCAACCAGCCCGCGCAGCTCGCGCCGCTGTGGATCGCCCACCAGAACGAGGCGGCGTGGTTCAATATCCCTTACAACGTGAACGTCAACGACTGCGGCGCCGAGAACCTGTGGGACGCGCCGCTCGGGCAGATGTGGAATCGCACGAACTGCTGGTTCGATCCCTATCTCCCCGACTTCGATACCGCCAGCCAGGTGGTGAATGATGCCGTGGCGAATCACGCGGTCTGGTTGATGGAAGAGTTCGACCTCGACGGATTCCGCGTCGACGCCGCGAAGCAGGTGATGAACGACATCACCATCGATCTGCGCGCGAAGATCACCGCGGCGATCGGCGACGTGCCCTTCTACATGGTCGGCGAGGCGCTCGGCGGCAACGTCGACAACGTGATGGATTGCGTGGGCGCCGACCGCCTCGATGGATCGATGAACGATCCGCTCCACTACGCGATGGTCAGCACCTTCCTCCAGGGAAGCGAGAGCGCCAACAGCTTCGACAACGACCTCCAGTACGACGAGGCGACGTGGACCGGGCGCTACCCGGGTGCCCTGATGGGCCACTTCTTCGGGAGCCACGACGTGCCGCGCGCGATCAGCCAGGCCGCCAACAACGTCGGCGATCCATGGCAGAACCCGCCGCCGGCGCACGAGACCAACCCGGTCGCCTTCAAGCGCCTCGGGATGGCCCAAGCGTTCCTGCTCACCTACGACTCGCTGCCGATTCTCTGGATGGGAGACGAGTTCGGAATGCCCGGCTCGGTGGATCCCGACAACCGCCGCCTGATGCGGTTCGGCGCCGACCTGAGCGCGAACGAGCAGGCCACGCTGGCGGCCCTCCAGAAGCTCGGCAAGGCGCGCGCCGCGCACTCCGCCCTTCGCCGCGGCAGCCGCACCAGGCTATGGGTCGACGGATCCTTCTACGCATACGGTCGCGTCGACGGCGGTGACGTCGTCGTGGCGGCGTTCAACCTCGACGGGAACAACTCCGCGACGCGGTCGATTCCGGTCAACAATATCGGTCTTGCGGGGAGCGTGACGGACGTGCTGTCGGGGAGCACCGCCATGGTCTCCGGCAACAACCTCACCGTCACGCTGCAGCCGCTCACGGCCGCGGTGTTCACCAGGTAGGAAAACCGCCGGCGCGGCGCTCCCTCCCGCGCCGCTTTGTGCCGTCGACGGCGAGAGCGTCGGGTCAGGGAGCGGGTCGCAGAGCTGCCGGATCATTGCGGTGCAGAAGTCGTAGCTTGCCGAGCCTGTTTCCGGTTTCGCTCGTTGAAAGAGGGTCTTCCGTTGCTTGACCATGATTGAAGGGTTATTGGGATTGTTTGCCGTGGTGCGAGCGGGGGGACGTCCACTGTGGAACCGAGGCGCCGGCCGAGAGGCGACGGTTGTCTGTGCTCGCTCCCGTCGGTGGTGAGCGCGCTCACCGACGGGGAGCGCCGAGTCGCCATCGAAAGTCCGCCTTGTCCACATGCCCGGATTTTGCAGATTGTCCCCCATCACCGCCCAGGCCAGCTGTGCCGGGGGGACGAGGAGGACCCGGGGTGAAGGGGAATGGACGAACGCTGAAGGACCGATTGCGCGACGGGCCGCTCCCGGTGCGCGAAGCGCTGGCCGTCGCCCGCTCCATCCTCGAGGCGCTCGAGGAGATGCACCGCCGGGACGAGCTGCATCGGTGCGTGAATCCGGCCAGCATCGTCGTCTCGCTCGACGACCCGGTGACGGGCGCGAGCCTCGTTGCGAGGGATTGTCCTCCCATCGAGACGTTTGCCGAGGGACTTCTGGAGACGACGCCCGGTCTCCTCGGCGTGGCGCGCTATCTCTCGCCGGAGCAGGCCGGCCTCATCGGCGAGGCGGTCGATCACCGCTCCGACCTCTACGCAACCGGCGTGGTGCTGTTCGAGTGCCTGGCAGGCCACCCTCCATTCGACGGGACGACGCTGAAGGAGATCCTGAGTCGCCAGCTGCGAGACCGCCCGCCGAGCCTGCGTGCGCGCGGCCTCCTCGTCCCGCGCGCGCTGGACGAGGTGGTGCGACGGCTTCTTCGCAAGGACCCCCGCGATCGCTATCAGTCCGCTAGCGCGGCGCTCGCCGATTGCGCCGCCATCGCCGGCGGGCTCGCCGCGGGAGAGGCCGACCCGGAGATCGCCGTTGGCGGCCGCGACCGCCGCCGGACCCTGACCGACGCGGCCTTCATCGGCCGGCGCGACGAGCTGGCCCGATTCGCGTTGGACTTCGAGGGAGCGCGCTCCGGCGTCGGCTGTCTGTTCTTCCTCGAGGGCGAGTCGGGAGGCGGCAAGACGGCGCTGCTCGACGAAATGGCATGCTGGAGCGCCCAGCAGGGGGCCTGGGTCCTCCGCGGCCATGGGACCGACCAGGCGGCGCAGCGCCCGTTCCAGGTGCTCGACGGCGTCGTCCGCCAGGTCCGCGAGGCGGCCGGCGACGATCCGGGGCTCGCGCACCGCCTCCGCCACGCCCTCGAGCACGAGCGGGGGGCGGTGAGCGCCGCGCTCCCCGCGATGGCGGAGGTGCTCGACGCGGCTCCGCCCTGCGCGCTGCCCGAGGCGTTCGGTGAAGCGCGCAGCCTGGACGCCCTTACCGCCCTGCTCGACGCGCTCGGGACTCCGGAGCGCCCGGCGGTGGTGCTGATCGATGATTGCCAGTGGGCCGACGAGCTGGCCGTCAAGCTGTTCGCGCGGTGGCGCCGGGAGGCCTGGGCGCGAGGCGGGCCGGCGCGCCACATCCTGCTCGTCGCGAGCTTCCGCAGCGAGGAGGTCTCCGCGACCCATTCGCTGCGGGCGATTCTTCCCTCGACGCACCTCCTGCTGCGCCCCCTCGAGCGAGACGACCTGCGCCGGCTCGCCGAATCGATGGCAGGCCCGCTGCCCGAAGAGGCCATCGAGATCGTCGAGCACCTCTCCGAAGGAAGTCCCTTCATGGCTTCGGCGGTGCTCCTCGGACTGGTCGAGTCGGCGGCGCTGGTGGGAGAGACGGGCGGCTGGCGCGTCCAGCGGTCCGCGCTGGCGAAGATCAGCTCGTCGAGGTGGGCGGCGGCCTACCTCACCGGGCGCCTCAAGGTGCTCCCCGAGACGGAGCTGCGCCTCCTGCTCGGCGGCGCGGTGCTCGGAAAGGAATTCGAGCTCCCTCTCGCCGCGCGCCTGGCGAGCCTCTCCTCGACGGAAGCGGCCTCGGCGATCGAGGAGGCCCGGCGGCGACACATCGTCTGGCGGGAGAACGAGGGATGGGCCTTCGTCCACGACAAGATCCGCGAGAGCCTCCTCGCCCTGCTCGGTGACGGGCAGCGAAGCGCGCTCCACCTGGCCGCCGCGCTGATGCTCGAAGAGCTCGTCCCCCGGCGGGAGATGACGCCCCATCTGAACTTCGACCTCGCCTACCACTTCGACGCCGCGGGGCAGCCCGAGCGAGCGCTGCCGTTCGCGCTCGCGGCCGCACGACAGGCGCGCGCGCAGTTCGCGCTCGAGGTGGCGTCACGCCAATACCGGATTGCCGAGCGCGGCGCGCGGTCGCTCGACGCCGCCACCCGACGGCGGGTCGCCGAGGGGCTCGGCGAGGTGGAGATGCTCCGCGGTCACTACGACGAGGCGGAGGCGCAGCTCCAGCGCGCGCGGGCGCTCGCCGACAGCGATCTCGGGAGGGCGACGATCGAGGGACAGCTGGGCGAACTGGCATTCAAGCGCGGCGAGGTCAAGGCGGCCAGCATCTGGATCGAGCACGCGTTGCGGCTCCTCGGCGAGCGGGTGCCCCGACACGTCGCCACATTCTGGATTCTCCTGTTGTGGGAAATGGCGATCCAGACGTGCCACTCATGGTTCCCCCGCCTGTTCCTCGCCCGCCGGGGCGTCGCCGCCGAGAGTCGCCTGCTCGCGATCCGGCTGTACAGCCGGCTCGCCTACGCATTCTGGTTTGGCCGGGGAAAGGTCCCTTGCGGGTGGGCTCACCTTCGGGAAATGAACCTCGCCGAGCGCTACCCGCCCGGTCCGGAGCTGGCCCAGGCCTGGTCCGAGCACGCGCCGGTCTGCACCATGCTCCCCTATTTCCGACGGGGCATCACCTATGCGGAGCGGTCACTCGCCATTCGCCGCGCCCTCGGGGACGTCTGGGGACAAGGGCAGTCATTGCACTTCTATGGCGTGGTCCTCTATGGCGCCTCCCGCTTCGCCGAGTGCATCGACAAATGCCAGGAGGCGGTGCGATTCCTCGAGCGCACCGGCGATCGCTGGGAGGTCAATACGGCCCGGTGGCACATCGCCTATGCGCTGTATCGACTGGGGCGGCTCGAGGAGGCGGTCGCGGTGGCGCGCGACGTCCACCGCGCCGGCATCTCGATTGGAGACCACCAGGCTTCCGGAATCAGCCTCAGCGTGTGGTCGAAGGCGACCGGCGGGCGGGCCCCGGCCGAGCTGGTGCGCGCGGAGCTGGAGCGGCCGAGCGACGACTTGCACACCGGCGCGGAGGTCGCCCAGGCGGAGGCGATCCGCCTGCTCACCGTCGGAGACGCCGCGCGTGCGGCGAAGCTCCTCGAGGAGGCCTGGCAGCGCGTCAAGAGCCGAGGGCTGCGGCAGGAGTACGTGTCGCCGATCCTGCCCTGGTGGGCGCGCGCGCTGCGGCACCAGGCGGAGGAGGCGTCGTCGTGGGATCCGCGGCGCCGTCGCACGCTCCTGCGACGAGCCCGCGCCGTCGCGCGTTCGGGGATCGCGCTCGCGCGGTGGTATCGCAACAACCTGCCCATGGCGCTTCGCGAGCGCGCCCTCATCGAGGCGATGCTCGATCGGCCTCGCCGGGCGAGGAGCCTGCTGCGAAGGAGCCTCTCCGTCGCGCAGCGCCAGGGCGCCCGGCTGGAGTGCGCCCTCACTCTCGCTTCGCTGGGGCGTCTCGGGCGCGATCTCGGATGGCCGTCCGCCGAGGCCCAGCTGGCGGCCGGAGAGCATGAGCTCCAGGTGCTCCGCGCCGACGGTGGGGCCCCGCCGGTGACCCTCTCGCTGATGGATCGGTTCGCGGGCGTGATCGATCTCGGGCGTCGGATCGCCTCCGCGCTCACGCCCCAGGCGGTCTATGCCGCCGTGCACGACGCCGCGATCGAGCTTCTGCGGAGCCAGCGGGCGGTGGTCATCGGCCTGGGGCAGGATGGCGGGAGCGCGCCGGGCCCGGTCGCGGGCGACCGCGCCCTACCCTGTCGCGTGCGGCTCCTCCACCGCGCCATCGCGGCGGGCGGCCCGATCGTGTTCGACCGATCGGTCGAGGCGACCGAGCTGGACGACGAGCTGGTCCTCGCCGAGGCGAAATCGGCCATGTGCGCTCCGATCTTCGTGCGCGGCCGCCCCGCTGCCTGCCTGTTCGTCACGCATGGCTTCATCGAGCGCCTGTTTCGCGAGGAGGAGCGGCGCCTCGCCCTCTTCATTACCACCCTCGCCGGCGCCGCCCTCGAGAACGCGGCGGGCTTCGCCGAGAGCGCGGCCCTCTCGAGGTCGCTGGAGCAGCGCGTGGCCCAGCGCACGGCGGAGCTGGAGGCGGCCAAGGAGCACTCCGAGCTGGCGCGCTCGCTCCTCGAAGCGAGCCTGCAGGCAACCGCAGACGGAATCCTGGTCGTCGATCGAAAAGGGAGGATCGAGCAGTTCAACGATCAATTCGCCAGGATGTGGCGGATCCCGCCGGCAATCCTCTCGGCGGGCGACGACGCACGCGCCATCGCCCACGTGCAGGCGCAGCTCAAGGACGCCGGCGCCTTCTACTCCAAGGTCCAGGATCTCTACTCCCGCCCGGAGGTCGAGAGCGAAGACGTCCTCGAATTCAAGGATGGTCGCGCATTCGCCCGCTCCTCGAAGCCGCAGCGCCTCGGCGGAGTGTGCATCGGGCGCGTCTGGAGCTTCCGAGACATCACGGCGCAAAAGGGTCTGGAGCAGCAGCTGCGGCGCAGCAAGGAGGAGCTCGAGGAGCAGTTCCACCGCGCCCAGACGGCGAGCCGCATGAAGAGCGACTTCCTCGCCAACATGTCGCACGAGCTGCGCACGCCGCTCAACAGCATCATCGGCTTCGCCGAGCTGATCCACGACGGCAGGGTGGGGCCGGTGTCCGCGCCGCATCGGGAATACCTGGAGGACATCCTGACGAGCGCGCGCCATCTACTCCAGTTGATCAATGACGTGCTCGACCTGGCGCGCGTCGAAGCGGGCAAGCTCCAGCTGCGCCCCGAGCGGGTCGATCTCCCGGCGCTCGTCGGAGAGGTGCACGACGTGCTGCGCGCGCTGGCCGTGCAGCGGCGCATGCGGATCGAGACCTCCATCGATCGCGCGCTCGACGACGTGGTGACCGATCCCGCCAAGCTGAAACAGATCCTCTACAACTACCTTTCGAACGCGTTGAAGTTCGCAATCGGAGAATGCGTCTTCGTCCGGCTGCGCGCGGTGGGCGACGAGGAGTTTTCCGTCGAGGTGGAGGACGAGGGGCCGGGGATTTCCGCCGAGGACATCGGATCGCTGTTCGTCGAATTCCAGCAACTCGACGCCAGTGCCTCCAAGCGGCATGGCGGCACCGGGCTCGGCCTCGCGCTCACCAAGCAGCTCGTCGAGGCGCAGGGCGGACGGGTCGGCGTGAAGAGCGAACTGGGACGAGGCAGCGTGTTCTTCGCCATTCTCCCCCGCCAGGCGAATGGGGCGGCCGCCGAGACGCACCGAGCCGCCCCGTCGGAGTCGAGCCATGCCGCGTGAACCCATCCTGATCGTCGACGACAACCCGCTCAATCTGAAGCTGGTGCAGGTGCTCCTTCAATCCGAGGGCTACGACGTCCGGGGGGCGGCGGACGCCGACCACGCGGACGAGATCCTGCACACCTTCCATCCCAGGCTCATATTGATGGACATCCAATTGCCCGGCACCGACGGGCTCGAGCTGACGCGGCGCCTGAAGGCCGACCCGTCGAGGCGCGATATCCGAATCATCGCCATTACCGCCTATGCCATGAAGTCCGACGAAGCGAGCGCCCGCGAGGCCGGTTGTGACGGCTATGTCGCCAAGCCAATCGACACCCGCGCCCTCCCTGGCCTGGTGGCCCGCTACCTCGACCGAAGCGAGGCCGGCCGGTGAGCCAGGTGATCTGCGTCATCGAGGACAATCCGACGACGCGCAAGCTGGTGCGGATCACCCTCGAGAGCGAAGGGTACGAGGTGATCGAGGCGCCCGACGGCGGCACCGCGCTCGAGCGCCTCGCCGAGCGCCACCCCGATCTGGTGATCGAAGACCTCCTGCTCCCCGACGTCGACGGGTTCGAGCTGGTCGGTCGACTCCGCGCGCTGCCCGGGGGCCGCGCGGTGCCGATCCTCGCCTTCTCGGGCTACCTGTCGAAGCTCGAAGAGGCGCGCGGTCGAGAGATTGGCTTTTCGGGCTACCTCTTCAAGCCGGTCAGTCCATCCGTCCTCGTGCGGGCGGTGCAGCGCTGCGTACCTCGCCCGTCGCTGGAGAAGGAGCGACCGGGCCGGGGGCGTACGATCCTGGTCGTGAGCGATGATCCGGCGGAGCGAGCGCGCCTCGCCGCGCGCCTCCGGCAGCTCGACTTCCGGGCGGTGGAGTCGGCCGGCGGGGCGGAGGCGCTCGAGCGCTCGAAGCACGATCGGCCGTGCGCCATCGTGACCTCGGTGATCATGACGGGGATCAACGGCTTCGAGCTCTGCATGCGGGTGCGAACGGATCACGGGCTGGAGAGCCTGCCCGTCATCCTGGTCTCGGAAGGGCCGGCCGAAGCCGAGGACCGGCGCCTCGCGGAGATGGTCGGCGCGAGCGCCGTGATCGGGCGCACCGCCGACGGGAACGGGCCGGGCGAAGCGCTGAGCGATGCGCTGCTCGCGAGCCTCGCCGCCCCGGCGCCGCCGCCTCCCACCGCTCCGCGCGCGGCGGTGGCGGAGGCATACGCGCGCCGCCTGGTCAAGCAGCTGTCCCGCGAGGCCGCGACGAACCGGAGGATCCTCCGGGAGAATGCCCGCCAGGCGGCCGAGGTGGCGGTCCTCGCCGGCGTCTCCGAGGTGCTGATCCGTTCGGCGGACATCGACCCGTTGGTGGACGAGATCCTGGCCCGCTACCTCGGCTCTTCGAGCAAGTTCTCGGCAGCGGCGATCTACCTTCGACAGCCCGGGCGAGGGCTCGATCTGCGGGCGCAGCGCGGCTTCCCGTCGAGCGAGCCGCTCCGGGACCTCTTCGGACACGCGGCGATCCTTCGTCGCGTCGTCGAGGAGCAGCGGTCCATCAAGGTCCCTTCGTCCGAGGTGCCAAAGGACGCGGCGGACGAGCTCCTCCGACAGGCCGGAGCCTGCGCGCTGTTCATCGCCCCGCTCCGGCGCGAGGAGGAGAGCTTCGGCGCCGTCGTCACGACCCTCACCACGGACATCGACGCCCAGCAGGTGGCGTTCATCCGCGCGGTGGCGGGGGAGATCGCGCTCGGCATCGCGTTGACCGAGGCGCTGGCCCGTCGGGCGGCCGCCGAGCGCCGGTACCACGACCTGGTCGACGAGGTGGACGCCATCGTCTGGGAGTCGGATCCGGAGCGGTCGCGGCACGGCTTCGTGAGCCGCCGGGCCGAGGCGGTGCTCGGGCACCCGGTCGAGGCGTGGCTCCACGAGCCCGACTTCTGGATCCACCACGTCGCCCCGGAGGATCGCGAGCGTGCGCTCGACGAGTATCGAGCCACGGTGAAGGGGCGTCCGGGCTGGTTCGAGTACCGCGCGCTCGCCGCCGACGGCCACACGGTCTGGCTCCGGGAGCGCGCCCGGGCGCTGCCCGATCCGAGCGGCGGGACCCGCGTGTTCGGCATCGCGGTCGACATCACCGATCGCAAGGCGCTCGAAGCGCAGCTCCTCCAGTCGCAGAAGATGGAGGCCATCGGGCGGCTCGCCGGCGGGGTCGCGCACGACTTCAACAACCTGCTCACCCTGATCCTCGGCCGCTGCGATCTGCTCCTGATGGGCCTCTGGGAAGGGGCCCCGCAGCGAGAGGGGATCGCGGCGGTGCGAGCGACGGCGGAGCGGGGGGTGTCGCTCGTGCGAAAGCTGCTCGCATTCAGTCGGGCGGAGGCCTCTGCGCCGGAGAGGATCGACCTCAATTCGGTGATCGGGGAGATGGACGGGATGCTTCGCCAGATGACCGGCGAGAGCATTCGCCTCGTCACCCGGCTCGCCGAGCCGCTCGATGCCGTGACCATGGACGCGCGGCAGCTCGAGCAGGTCCTGCTCAACCTGGTGGCCAACGCGCGCGACGCGATGCCGTCGGGCGGCCAGCTCCGCATCGAGACGGCCAACGTCGCCGTCGACGACGAGTTCGCCGGCCGGCATCCCGGGCTGCGACCGGGGCCGCACGTGCTGCTCTCGGTGGCCGACACCGGGGTCGGGATCGAGGCGCGGGCGAAGGCGCGCATCTTCGAGCCCTTCTTCACCACGAAGGAGCTGGGTCGGGGAACGGGGCTCGGGCTGTCGATCGTCTTCGGATCGGTGAGGCAGGCCGGTGGCGCGATCGACGTCGAGAGCGAGCCGGGGCGCGGCGCGCTCTTCCGGATCTACCTGCCCTCCGCAGGGGCGGCGAAGACGCGCGAGGCCCCGCGCGTGCCGTCGCCGGCCCCGCGAGGAGGCGACGAAACGGTGCTGCTGGTCGAGGACGAGGAGGAGCTGCGGGCGCTGACGCGCGGCGTCCTCGAGAGCCTCGGCTATCGCATCCTCGAGGCGCGTGACGGCGTGGAGGCGCTGGAGGTGGCGCGAGCGCACGAGGGGCCGATCGACGTCGTGCTCAGCGACGCGATGATGCCGCGGATGAATGGCGTCGAGCTGGTCCACAAGCTCGCCGTGGAGCGCCCGGAGCTGAAGGTGCTGTTGACCTCCGGCTACCCCGAAGGGGTCTTCCACCCGAAGAGGCCGCTCTCGAAGGGCATCGCCTTCCTGCCCAAGCCGTTCACGCCGCTCCTCGTCGCTCAGAGGCTCCGCGAGGTGCTCGACACGCGCGGAGCGGAAGCGGGGCGTCTCCGCGAGTGAGCGAGAGTGAAGAGGTGTCGATCAATCCCTCCTGTCGCGAGCCGAATCCATCTGACGCATGGCTCACTTCTCGGCCTTCGGCCTCCCCATCCTTCGGTGGGGCCCCAGCCTCGTCGGTCACAGGCCTACTCTGGCCTGCTCCCTCCTCGCGCCTCGCCCTGCGCCAGATGGCCCTCGGCCCGCTCGGTCCGGGATGAATCGACACCTCTTGAGAGGGTTGGCCCCCGCGGCCCGCGCTTGCCGGCCGATCCAATGCGCGCTCTTCGGCTTCGGCGGTGCCCGTCGCTCCCGGGAGCTGCTTCGCGCCTGAGCACCCCCTGGCGCCGCTGCACGACTTCTCGCCACCTTCCTTCTTGCCCTTCTTGGCTGCCTTGCTCTTCTCGCCCTTCACATCGGCGGGCTTGTCCTCCGCGCGGGCGATGTTCATCGAACCGAGGGCGTCCGTTACAGGGGATTCGTCCTCACGAGGGACCGAGCGTCTCGGCGATCCGCGCGGCGACGCGGAATGCGTTGGCGTAGATCGTCCAGGTGAACGGCACGCTGCCGCCGGTGGGCATGAAGCTGCCGTCGGTGACGTAGAGGTTCTCCACGTCGTGGGCGCGGCAGTCGCGGTCGAGCACCGAGGTGCGCGGATCGTCGCCGAAGCGGCACGTGCCGCCGACGAGGTTGGTCGAGGGCGCGCCGCGGGCGCTGGTCTCGATCCCTTCGGCGCCGAGCCGCCGGAGGATCTTCTCCGCCTCGTCGGCGAGGGCGCGCGCCACCTCGCGGTTGCGCGGGTGCCTGGCGATCCGCACCCGCGCCACCGGCAGCCCGAAGCGGTCCTTCACCTCCGGGTCGAGCGTCACCCGCGAGTCGGGCGAAGGCAGCCAATCGAGGAACGCCTCGCACTTCATGTGGCGCCCGCCGCGGAAGTAGCGCAGCAGGCGCTCCTTGAGTGGCCAGCCCCACACCGCGCCCTCGTCGGTCTCGGAGATCGCCGCGGCGATCGGGCTCGGCGCGATCCACATGAAGTCGAGGGTGCCGCCCTTTCTCCGCGCCCCCGTCGCCGGATCGCGCAGCTCGTAGAAGTCCTGCACCGCGCGGTTGATGAAGGGCAGCGGCGAGCGCAGCGCCTCGGCGAACGCCGGGTCGGCCTTCGCGTAGGGGAAGTCGCCGTAGGCCGCCGCGGCCGCCGAGAAGATCAGGTTCTGTCCGACGATCCCGCTCCTGTTGCCGAGTCCGTGCGGGTGGCGCGGTCCCGTCGAGAGGAGCAGCAGCCGCGCCGTCTCGATCGCCTGGCAGGCCACCACGAACACCCGCGCCCGCACGCGCCGTACGGCGCCGTGCTCGTCGACGTACTCCGCAGCGACGGCGCGCCCCTTCTCGTCGCTCTCGATGCACCGCACCATCGCCCGCGGTCGCACCTCGCAGCGCCCGGTGGCGACGGCCCGTCCGAGGAGCGCGGCGCGCGAGGACCCTTTTGCGCCGGTGGCGCAGCCGTAGCCGCCGCAGTAGCCGGCGTAGGCGCAGGCTTCGCGCCCCGCAGCCGGCTCGGAGAGGACGGCGCGCGGCACCGGGAATGGGTGCAATCCCATCGCGCGGCACGCGGCGTCGAAATGCGCCGAAAATGGGTGCTCCAGCGTCGGTGGAAATGGGAAGTCTTCGTGCGAGCGACGATCCGCGAACGGGTGATTCACGACCTGCCCCGAGACGCCGACCTCGCGCTCCACGATGTCGTAATAGGGCTCGAGATCGTCGTAGGTGATTGGCCAATCGGCGATCGTGGCGCCCTCGATCGGACCGAATGCGCTCCGCAGGCGGAAGTCGTCGGGCTTCATGCGGTGGAAGAAGCCGGACATGAGGTTGGTGGCGCCGCCGACCAGGCTGCCGTTCCAGAAGTCCCATCCCGTCTCCGCCGTCGGCGTCGCGTCCCAACCGCCCGCGTCGTCGTCCCACGTCTCCACCACCTGCGGCTCGTCGCGCAGCGACGGCGTGAACAGGTGGCGCCGCTGGTCGGCGATCTCGTCCTTGGCGAAGTCCTTCTCGCCGAGGTGCGGCCCCTTCTCGAGCACGATCACCGAGCGCCCCGCCTCGGCGAGCCGCAGCGCCACGGGACCGCCGCCGGCGCCGCTGCCGATGACGCAGATGTGGCACTCGTCGGTCACGTCCCGCTCCGCCCCGGCCGAGGCCAGCCGGGTTGATGGCCGGCCCAGCGCCACCCGATCTCGTCGGGGTTGCCGCCGTGGATCGGATCGCCGAGGAGCGCCTCGAGCGTGTAGCCGAGCATCGTCTCGAACCACTCGCCGGCGTCGTCCTCCTTCTGGAACGCGCGCAGCGCTTCGTCGCGCGCGGCCTCGGCCAGATCGGCGAACGACGTCGCGCCGCGATCGTGCGCGAGGGCGTCGAGGCGAGCGGCGCCCTGCTTCACGCGGTCACGATCGGCGGGATCGGTGTCGGCTTCGGCGAGCGCGCCGTCGAGGTAGCCCACGGCATTGACCTCGCGCGCGCCGGGCGAGCCGGGCCCCGACGGGAGCAGGCGATCCTGCGCCGCCGCGAGCGTGCCCCACTCGGCGCGGGACAGAATGCGCGGCGCGTGATCGGGCGGCGTCACCACCACCGCGCGGCGCCACCTCCGCTCGGCCGCCAGCGCGAGCAGCCCCGCTGCACCGGCTCCCGTCGCTGCGAGGAAGGTGCGCCGCTTCATTCCGCGCGCTCGGCGATCAGCACGCCGTAGCGCACCGCGCCCTCCTTCACCGCGCGGTCGGCCTCGCGCAGCGTCGCGCGCGCGGCCTTGACGTAAGTGCGCTCTGGCGCCCGGGGCCCGGTCACAGCG
Organism: Myxococcales bacterium; assembly: GCA_021784515.1. Lineage (GTDB taxonomy): Bacteria > Myxococcota_A > Polyangia > Palsa-1104 > SHYY01 > SHYY01. The sequence goes on from JAJXSP010000005.1 coordinate 16,800, forward strand.
GACAGGGATGCCCCGGATCGCCGCAACAGACGCCTCCGCACGTCTGCCCGGGATGAGCCGGTCCCCCGGTGGCGCAAATCTCGCCCTGCGGGCACGCCCCGTTCATCCCGCAGCGGCAGGTGTCGGTGATCGGATCGCAGTACTCTCCCGCGGCGCAGCACGCCCCGCCGCATGCGGGACCGTTCTGGCAGCCGCCGCTTCGTGCGCAGCTCCCGGGGCCCAGCGCGAGGTCGGCGGCGGCGAGGTCGTGCGTCACGGCGAGGTCGTGCGTCACGGCGAGGTCGCGCGTCACAGCGAGGTCGTGCGTCACGGCGAGGTCCACGACCGAGGCGAGGTCGGACGATCGGCTCAGATCCTCGACCCCGGAGAGGTCGGACGCCGAGGACGATGGCAGCGCGCCGTTGCCGCAGCCGCACATCGTGACGGCGACGACGAGGGCGCCGACGCAGCGGTGGACGCCAAAAGCCCGATCAGGAACGAGTTGATCAAAGACCGACGTCGAGGCGCCCGATCCGGCGAGGAGCGCCGAGGATGGCGACATGATTTCGGGCGGGCGCCTGACGGTGAGCATGGAGAGCAGAGTCGACCGATGCGCGGCGATCGTCAAGTAACCAACGGGACTGGCCGGCCTCGACGACGATCGATCCGCCGTGCTCGGGTCACTGAGCGACGTTCATCACCCCGCGCTGCTGCCGCGCCGTCATGATCGCGTTCGACAGCTGGTCGTAGATCGAGCGGTCGCTCGGCAGGCCGCGGATTTCGACGACCGGGTCCTTCTCATCGTGCGCGGTGACGACGATGGTCGAGACGCCGACGAGCCGGTCCCACAGCCCTTGCCGGAACTCGAGGTCTTTGACCCGCCACAGCTCGAGCGTGTCGATGCGGCGCGAGAGCCAGCCACGCTCGATCTCGATGCGCCGGCTCGACACCATCCAGGCGACGGAGCGCTTCTTCGCGCCGAGGACGGCGAGGAGGACGAGGCCCACGAGCACGGGCGCGAGGACCCACCCGAGGACGGTGGCGCCGGCGAAGGCGCGCCAATTCGGTCGGCCCTGCCAGATGAGCGTTTCGCCGTCGAGGAGAGCGCGCTTGGAGTCGGACATGGCGGCGATTGTAGCCGGGATGAGCTTCGCCTTGGGGACGGGTGGATGCCGTACGCGGCCTCGGCCTGGCCGATGCGCCTCCTCCACGGTTTCCCGACAAGGGGCACGGTAGGGTATTTTCGCCGGATGAAGCGAGGAACCCATTGCGCGCTGGCGGTGCTGGCGCTCGCGGCGCCGGCATGCAGCGCCGGAGTGTTCGGCGACGACGCGAGCGCCCCGGACCGACCGCCGCTCGACGCCGCGCCCGCCGATCACGCCACGCCGCTCGACGTGGCCGCGCCGCTCGACCAGGCGGCCCCGATCGACGCCGCGCCGGCGATCGACGCGTTCCCTACGCCGTCGGATTCAGCGGCGCCGAAGGACTTCTCCGCCGCGGCGGATCTGACGGTGCCGACGGACTTCGCCTCTGCGCCCGATCTCGCGGCCCCAATGGACTTCGCCTCTGCGCCCGATCTCGCTGCCGAGAAGGATTTCGCCTCTGCGCCGGATCTCGCGCCGGCGGCGGATCTCTCGATGTGCGCGCCGGTCGCTCCGGCGGCCGACGTGGATCCCTGGCGCATCCGGGTGGCCGGGCCGCCGCTGAACAAGATCCTCCATCAAAACGGCGCCGACTACCTGGCCGGTCCCAATGATTACATCCGACTCGGCGCGAGCCTCGCATGGGGCGGCAGCGTCACCTTCTTCGGGCTCACCGCCAATCCCCAGTCCAACGTCATCGACGCCAATGATCCGGGCCGCGAGCTGCAGCTGGCGCTCTACGATCCGGCGCGCGCCCACCAGCCCTGCGCGGCGACGGCGACCTGCGTGAGCAATCCCATGTCCTGCGCCAACTCGATCTCCTATCTGGGATGGGATCCGGTGCAGGGCGGCGACCGCTGTGGAAACGGCGCCGCCGTGCTCTCGCATGGGCAGTCGGGCGACGCGCTGCGCGTGGTGGTACAGCCGCTCCAGTGGAACCCGGATTGGGACCAGCCCAATTGCAATCAAGGGTGCGGAAAGGCGCCCGCGCAGGTCACCTATTCGCTGGATTACCGCTTCGTCGATCAGAACGTGGTGGAGATCGCCGTCGAGGTCTCCAGCCAGGAGATGATCGACCACGCACCGACGGGGCAGGAGTTTCCCACGCTCTACGTGGCGCATGGCGGCAACGCGCCGGATCTGCCGCTGCTCCTCGACGCCGCGGGCCATCAAATCGCGATCAACACCCCCGCCAACGACGGGTTCTTCGTCGCCGACTTCGCGTCGCCCGAAAACTGGGTGACGTTCCAGAACCAGAATCAGGACTATGGGGTTGCTTTGGCGATGGACCAGGGAATCACGGGATTCCAGGGCTGGCGCGGCGACGGGCAGAAATCGCCCTATTTCCACAACGTGCGGGCGCACATCGGATTCGGGCTGCCCGCCGGCGGCGTCGTGCGCGGTATCGCCTACCTCGCGCTCGGCAACTTCCCGACGGTGAAGGCGCTCATGGAGGCGACCCGCAAGCGGCGCCCGCCCTTTGGCGTGGTGGACGTGCCGGCGGCCGGAGCGCCGCTGTCGTACCCGGCCGGCCAGCCGGTGACTTTTTCGGGATGGGTGCTCGACAGCGCGAAGCTCGCCTCGGTGCGCGTCGAGATCGACGGGCAACTCGCGGCGACGCTTCCCGTGGGCGCGGCTCGACCCGACGTGTGCGCCGTGTACCCGGCGTACGACGGATGTCCGGGCGTGGGATTCTCGGGCGCCGTGCCCACCGCGGGGCTGTCGCCCTGCGCGCACCTCGCGCGAGTGCTCGCCACCGATGGCGACGGCAACACCACGGTGCTGGGCGAGCGCGCGATCGCGCCGCGCTGACCGGCGCGGGTGAGGGGTGGCCCACCGGGTTCTGATATTCTGCTCGCGAGATGAACCGCGATGCCCGAGCATGAGATCGACGCGCTGAAGCTCGTCTTCAGCGACTTCCACCTCGGAAGAGGCGTCTACCTGCCGAGCGGACTGCCGAACCTGCTCGAGGAGTTCCACCAGGACGCGAAGCTCGCCGAGCTCCTCGAATACTACAGCGTCGGCCCCGGACGCCGCGGCGCAGGCGACGTCGAGGCGGTCTTCAACGGCGACTTTCTCGACTACCTCTCCGTCGACGTGAGCGGCGGTTACCCGGACGCGTTGTTCGAGGCGCTCGCCGTCGAGGCGACCGCGCTCATCTGCGACGGGCACCCGATCGTCTTCGACGCCCTCCGGCGCTTCGCCGCGACGCCCGGCTGTCGCATTCGCTACCAGCTCGGCAACCACGATCCGGCGATCGCCTGGCCGTCGGTGCAGGAGTACCTGCGGCAGCGCGTCGGGGCGCCGATCGAGTTCGGCTTCGACGGCTACGAGTTCGACGACGTCCGGATCGAGCACGGCCACCAGCACGAGGTCGGGCACCAGTTCGACACCGCTCAGCTCATTCTCCCGGCGGGGCCGCTCGGTCGCAAGGAGCCCATCATCAACTTCCCCTTCGGTTGCTTCTTCGTCGCCTGCTTCCTCACCGGATTGCGCGGACGACGGCACTACATCAGCCAGGTCGTGCCATTTCGCCTCTACCTCCGGTGGGCCTTCGTGAACGACTTCTGGTTTGCCCTGTGGGCCGGGATCCGCGTCGGCGCCTTCTTCATCAAGATGCGGTTCATTCGCCACCCGACGCGCTTCTCGCGTTTCTCGAAGACGCTGAAGATCCTGCGCGACATCTTCTGGCCGCCGCGTCTCGAGAAGGTCGCCGCGCGGCTCCTCGATCGCGCCGCCTACCGCATCCTGATCATGGGGCACAACCACGAGGCCTGCCTGCGCACCTATCCGCACGGCAAGCAGTACTTGAACAGCGGGACATGGACGGGGTTTACCAGCTTCGAGCCACCGCTCCTCGGGCGGCACCTGGTGCGGAGCTACGTCATCCTCGAGCGTGAAGCGGGCGGGACGTGGCGCGCAGCGCTGAAGCAGTGGTTCGGCAAGCCCGCCGTCGAGGAATCGTTGCACTGGTGAGGCCGCCGCCGTTCCGGATGCGGAACGGGATGCGGCAGCGGATCTCGAGCCCGGGCCGCTCGAGGGAACGGCGCTCGGCGGGCGAGCGCGTCGCGGCCGCCGCCGACTTGCTGGTCGACCGCGATGCGCAGCGCGACGCCGATGAGCTCGACCAGCTCGTCGATCGCGTCGAGCGCGCCGCCGTCCACCGTCGCTGCGCCGGCCACCTCCAGGCACAGGCCGGCGCATCGGCGCCGTCCACGGCCGGCTGTCGTCAACGGCCCGTCGAAGTCCATCGCGGCGATTCGCACACCGAGGGTGAGGGCGGGTGACGGGTCACGTAGGCTTGCCCGCTCCCATCTATTCCAGTCGCGCCAGGGCGAAACGCGCCCATAATGTCGACCATGGCGAACAGCGGGAGGCCCTCCGTCAACAAGCGAAACCGGGAACAGGCTCGACGCGAGCGCAACCAGGAGAAGGCGCAGCAGCGGAGCCAGCGAGCTGCCGAGCGCGACGCCCGCCCAGCCGCGCTCCCCGGCGAGGATCCCGACCTCGCCGGCATCGTCCATGGGCCCCAGCGCCCGCGCGAGTGAGCGCAGCAGAGCTCGCGCGGCTTCAGGTCAGGAAGACGCTCGGGTTACCGTCCGATGAGCGCAGCGACGCGGCGACCGTGTCGCCCGCAGCCGAACGGCGCCGAGACGAGGGAGGATCCCTCGCCCGACGGCTCTACTGCGGGACGGGCTTTCCGTCGGCGCAACCCCAGGACTCGACGGTGAGCGTGTACTGGCAGGCGTGCGTCCCGATGCCGATGAATCCGCCGCAAGAGCCGCCGCCGGCCGTGATCGTCCAGGTCTTGCCGTTGGTCATGTCGAGCAGCTCGTTCTTGTCGACCACCTGCTGCGCGTTGAACAGGTTGTCGTCGCCCGCGGTCGCGGCGAGAGCCGCGCCGGCGGCCTGGAGCCCGACGTCGCCGAGGCCGAAGGCCCACCCGTAGGCACCGCCGAACTGGCCTGCCTGCCCGGCGGCCATTCCCGCGGCCATCAGCACGGCGCCCCACACGTCCTTGTTCACCTGGACGCAGTTGTAGGTGATCGTCATGTTGTTCTTCGAAACCGCCAAATCCTTCTGTCCCCAGAAGACGCCGACGCTCGGATCGAAAGAATAGGAGTCGCCGTCGTTGAGTCCGCCGGTCTTGTTCGTGATCGCCGCGCCCGACGCGACCCCGTCGGTCGCCTGGACGATGCAATAGATGGATTGCCCGTCGTTCTTGTTGGCCAGGATCTTCGTGATCCCGATCCTCAGCTTCGCCGGCCCGCACGACATGGGCTGCTGATCGCCGCCGTAGTCGCCGGCCCAGGGGCCCCCGTTGGGGTAGTTCAGGTTCGCTTCGGGCGTGGGGTTGATCGGGGCGCCCACCGCCTCGGTGCACGACGGCGCGTAGGGGCACTTTGGGCACTGCCCGCAATCCTCCGGGCACATCGTGCAATCTTCGCCGAAGCCCAGGTTGCACACGCCGTCGCCGCAGACACCCGGGCCGATCGCCATGTCGGGCGGGGCGCACTGGCACTCCGTCGCGAATTGATTCGTGCCGGGGATGCAGCTGAGGGTCCCCATGGCGCCCGACACGCAGGTGCAGGGTTTGGTGTCGCCGGCCGCGCACGAGGCGTCGGGGCCGGCGTCGATCGCTCCGCCGGGAAGGGCAAGGGTGCCGCTGCATCCGACGGCGGCGCCAGAGAGGAGGAGCACCCACCACTTCGTCGCGCTTTGCGTGATATTTCCCACGGCAACACACTAGCCCCCGCCGGGCCGGTGGTCAACCGTGCGGTCGCTAGGCTTGTGGGGCTCGTCGTTGACAGGCGCCCTGCCCGGGCTGGATCATCGCGGCATGAAGCGGTCTTCCTGGCTGGTCCTCGCGCTCTCCTGCCTCAGCTGCAGCTCGTCGACGCCGGGAGGCGCGCCGCCGGAGGAAACACCCGATCTGTCGATGCCGCCGACGAGCGGCCCCATGTGCGGCGACGGCAGGTGCAACGGGAACGAGGACTGCGGATCGTGCCCCGGCGACTGCGGCTCGTGCCCTCCGTGCAACTACGCGCCGACCTGCGACGATGCGGCCGGCGCCCCCGCCGCCCCCACGCCGCGCCCGGATCTCTGCGTCGGCGTGCCGGCAACCAGCGGCGCGCCGGCCGCGCCCGGAAGCGGCCCGATGAACTGCGGCCCGGCGCAGCTCCGAATGCGCGTCGAGAAGATCCGGGCCGACGGCGCCGGCGGCGTCGCCTACTGCATCATCGCGGCGACGGACGGGGCCAACGACGAGGTGGCGCTCACCACCCGCACCCGGGCGTTGTCGGGCGGCGACGAGTACTTCTTCGACCCGTCGGTGGGGCTGTTCTGGGGACAGAAGGACCTGCGCGCGACGACGAGCGCCGTCCAGGTCCAGTACAAGTGCTTCCTCGTTCAGAGCGACGGGTGGGCGGCGGCGCTGCAGGCGGCGGGCAAGGCGGCGGCGGGCGCCGCGGGCTACGCGGGTCAGTATGGCTGGGCCTTCGACCTCGGCGCCGTCGCGGCGAACGTGCTGGGCGCGGCGCTGCAGGCCGCCGCCGGCGACAAGCTCCAGCTCGACGTGACGCAGACGCTTCCGACCGAGGATCTGCTCGACCTCGCCAACGGCCGTTATTTCACGGTGCAGCAGAGCAAGAACGGCGGCGACTGGACCCTGTTCGTGGAAACCTGGGGCTGCGCCGTGGGCACACCGCCCAAGTAGCGATGGGCATGTCGAGAAGATAGCGCCGCCCACGGGCGCGGAGCCGCGCCGCCCTCCGCGAGCGGCCTCGGCCGTCAGTTCGGGAGCCGCTCGGGGACCCGCGGCGGCATGACGAGCGCGGGCGGCTTCGGCGCCTCGCGAGCCAGCAGCGCCGCCACCCGATCGAGGATCGCCTTCTCGGCGCCGGCGGGGTCGCGGAACACGTGCGGCGTCCACAGCCGCAGCAGCTCCCAGCCCTGGCCCTCGAGGACCGCGACGCGGAACAGGTCCCACTCGACCTTGTCGGCCGCCTTGTCGAAGCGCGTGCCGTCGCAGAGCACGCCGATCGTGACGTCCTCGGCGCGGGTCGGGTGGTGGAGCGCCACGTCGACCTGGAAGCCGTCGTTGCCCCAGTGCACGTCGGAGGAGTGGCCGCACGCGGCGAGGCGGCGCGCGAGCGCCACGGCGAAGCGCGAGCCGGCGGGGGTCTCCCGCACGTAGACGCTCCTCTCGGGCGCGACCTCCGCCGCGGCGAGGCGCGCGGCCTCGTCGAGGTAGAGCTTCGCGAGGCGCTCGGCGTAGTCGAGGTACGAGAAGAGGAGCCACGCGCCGTTGGGCACGCGCCCCGCTTCGACGGGCGGCAGCGTGCGATAGAGCTCCGGCGGGATCGACGTGACGAGGTGCACCTCGTCGCGCGCGCGGGTCACCAGCACGTTGAGGCGCCGCCCGCCGCCGGCGAGCGCGAGCGGACCGAAGCGGCGGCAGAAGCGCCCCTTCGGATCGGGGCCGTAGGTGGTGGAGATGATGATGTGGTCGCGCTCGTCGCCCTGGACGTTCTCGAGGTTCTTCACGCAGCCCCTCGAACGACGCCGCGCCACGCCGGTTCCGCGCCGACGCGATCCGGCCGGCGAACTCTCCGTCGGTGGCAGCCGCCTCGTCGAGCGCCTGGAGGATCGCCTCGCGCTGGGTGAGGTTGAAGCAGGCGATGCCGATCGAGCTGCTCGCGGATCCCGAGGTAGAGGTCGCGCTGGTCGCGCTGCGCGTCGTGCACGATCGCACACAGCTTGCCGAGGCCGAGGTGCTCCAGCCGGTACTGCACCACGTCGAGCGCGGTGCGCTTGTCGCAGACGAACAGCACGCGCTCGCCGCGGGCGAGGTGGTCGCCGATCACGTTGGCGATGGTCTGCGACTTCCCCGTGCCGGGTGGCCCGTGGATGACCAGGCCGCGGCTCGTGCGCGCGAGGCGCACCGCACGCGCCTGGCAGGGATCGGCGTGGCTCACCAGGCGCTCGTCGGAGAAGCTGCGCGCCGTCGGTGCGCTTCCGTTGGAAATACGATCTCCCGCTGTGGATGTGTGCGGATGCGCGAGGCTCACGTCGACGCGCACGAAGCTCTGCACCGGGCCCGCGAGCGCCTCGCCGGCCGCCATCGCCTCGACGTCGCGGAGCAGCGACTGGTTCGAGAGCGGAAAGAGGCCGAGCACCGCCGCAGGCAGCACGCGCGCCTCCTTGGCGTCCTCGTCGTCGCTGCGCGGCACCGCCGTAAGCTCCGTGGAGGGGGCGAGCTGCGCCGGCGCGGGCATGCCGAGCGCCTTGCACACCGCCGCCGCGATCGCGTTCACCTCGGCCCACGGCTGCGTCCCCTCGTCGTCGGCGAACAGCTCGCCGAGCTTCTCGCCGGTCTGTTGTTCGACCCACGCGAGGAGCGCCTGGTTGGGCACGACGCGCTCGGCACCCGAGCGCGCGCAGGCAACCTCAACCGACTGAATCCGGCCGGTCTTCACCGTGAGGGTCAGGGCGCATGGCAGCGCCGCGGCGGCGTCGGCGGCTGCGGACGAGATCAGGGAGCGGGGCGTGACCGATGGAGCGCGTCGTGGGCGCGCGCCCGGGGGCGCACCTCGCGCGGGTGAAGCTCGACCACCCCGAGGTCCAGACGCTGCTCGGCGAGCGCGCCATCGCCCTGCCCTGCCGCGCGCCGGACGCGACCTACCGCTTGTAGCCCGTCTTGCGCAGGAACTCGCGACGGTCGGCGGCGTCGCGCTCGGTCTCGACGCCGCGCGGCCGCTCTCCGTCGACCACGCCGAGCACGCCGCGGCCGAGCGCCGTCTCGGCGACGATCACGTCGAGCGCGTTGCCGCTGGCGCAGAACACCGTGCAGACCTCCGGGCAGGCGCGCACCCGATCGAGCAACGAGACGGGATAGCCGCCGCGCAGGAAGATCACGAACAGGTGGCCGGCGCCGATCGCCTGCGCCGCCGCGATGGCGCCCGCGCGCAGCTCCGGGTCGTTCCCGTCGGCGCGCACGAGGCACGGCCCCGACGCCTCGTTGAACGCCAGGCCCCACTTCGCCCCCGGCACCGACGAGGCCATCAGCTCGGCCAGATCCTCGACGGTCTTGATGAAGTGCGACTGGCCGAGGATCACGTTCCCCGCTTCCGGGGGCTTGACGGGTACGGTCTCGAGTTCCATGGCGCCCCGCGCGGGAGGTCCCCGCGAGAGGAGGTGCTCGCAAGGGCGGTGCCGTCGCAGGCGGGGCCGGGTCGGCGCTATGCTGCGCCCATGAAGCAGGCGCTCGCACTCACCGCCCTCGCCGTCGCCGCGTGCAGCGCGCCCGCTCCGCAGGACAAACCGACGTGTTCGGCGACCCTCGCCAGTGACGGCACGGCCGACCTCGTCCTCGCCGGCTCGGACGCGTGCCCGTCGACGCTCCGCCTCGCGCTGCGCGTCGCCACCGGCGATCCCGACGCGCCGACGTGGGGCGACGTCGCGAGCGCGCCGATCACGATCGGCGGCGAGTGGACGAGCGCGGGCGCGACGGCCACGCGGACCGTCACCGCGACCAACCACACCGCCCAGCCCGTGGCGCTGGTCGCCCTCGAGTGGTCCGATCCGGCGCCGCAGATCGCCGGCGCGACGGTGCTCCTCCACAATGGCTACCAGAGCTGGTCGTACACCGGCATCGAGGCGATTCCGCCGTCGCTTTCCGACGGGCCGCGCGGCACCGCCCCCCACGGCGGCGACAACGAGGACCTGGTCGGCGAGATGGCCGGCGTCTCGTGGTGGTGGACCGCGATCGCCGACGCGCGCGGACAGGGAGCGGTGATCGGCGCCACGAGCGGCAACGTGCTGAAGACCTATGTCGCCGTCGAGCAGCACCGCCTGCGCGTCGTGCAGGGCGCCACCGGCGACGCGCTCACCCTCATGCCCGGCGAGACCCGGACGCTCGACGGGCTGTTCGTCGCGCTCGGCGACATCAACGGCGCCTTCGGTGAGTACGCGCGCGCCGTGCTGCCGCCGGGTGAGACGCCGCCGCGCGCCGCCGGACTGCAGGGCTGGGGTTCGTGGAACTTCTATTACGCGGCGCCCACCGCGCAGGCGATCCGCGACGAGGCGCAGTTCGCCGCGCAGACGCTCGCGCCGCTCGGCCTCACCGACTTCCTCCTCGACGACGGCTACGAGTCGCACTGGGGCAGCTGGCAGGCCGCGCCGGCGTTCGGCGCCGACCTTGCGACCCTCAATCAGGAGCAGGCGAAGGCGGGCCTCCGCCCCGCCGTGTGGCTCGCACCGTTCTACGTGCAGGTCGACGATCCGGTGGTGCAGCAGCACGGCGAGTGGTTCGTGCACCGCCGCGACGGCACCCTGCGGACCTATCAGAACTTCGGTCCGACCTACGCGGCGCTCGACGTCACGCACCCCGACGCGCGCGCATTCGTCGTCGCGGCGGTGCAGCGCTACCGCGACTGGGGCTACCGCACGCTGAAGATCGACTTCCTCTTCGGCGGCGCGATCGAGGGCGTCCGCCAGCAGCCGGTGACGGCGCTCGAGAGCTACGCGCTGTGGATGAAGACCCTGCGCGAGGCGGTGCCGGGAATTCACCTGGTCGGTTGCGGCGCGCCGATGCTGCCCTCGGTCGGACGGGTCGACAGCATGCGCATCGGCGCCGACATCGCCTTCGTCAACGAGCCGGCGCCGCGCTACCCGTTCATCGCGGCGGCGGCGCGCAACACGATCCTGCGCTCCTTCACCGACGGGTGGTGGCGGCTCGATCCCGACGTCGTGCTTTTGCGCGGCGACGCGATCGACGACGCGACGGCATGGACGGCGGTGCTCGTGGCGGCGCTCGCCGGCGGCAACTACCTCGCCGGTGACGCGCGGCAGGCGAGCCCGCTCCGTCGGGCGATGCTCCTCGATCCCGAGGTGCTCGCCCTCGCCCGGTCGGGCAGCGCGGCGGCGCCGATCGACACGACGGCGCAGCTGGACGACCGGCTCTGGATCTCGCCGCTCCTCGACGTGAGCGGCGAGACGGCGATCCCGCACGCGTGGTCGAAGGACCGCCTCGATCCGGGACAGACTCCGCCGGCGGTGCGCGACTCCTGGCTCGCCGCGTTCGGGTGGAGCGACGGCGCGACCATCCAGGCGACGTTCCCGAGCGGAGGGTTCGAGGTGCTGCCGCCGTCGGCGCCCGGCCAGCCCGCGACCCGCGTCCCCGTCGCGGCCGGCGACGTGATGATCACCGTGCCGCCGCACGCCGCGCGGCTCTTCGTGCAGTCGAAGGAGTGAAGGGGCGCTCAGCCGCTTCCGACCAGGGCGAGCGCCGCCTGATGCTCGCGCCACGCCCGTCGCGCCTCGTCGAGCGACACCGCCGCGAAGCGCACCGTGCTCCCCGGCCGGCGCACCGCGAGGCGCCCACGGTCGGCGCCGATCACGACCGCGAGGATCGGATACCCGCCGGTCGTGGGGTGGTCGGGCCCGAGGACGATCGGCTGCCCTCCGGCCGGCACCTGGATCGCGCCCCACACCATCGGCGCCGAGACCGCCGCGTCGCGATCCCGCCGCCCGAGCGCCGGCCCGTCGAGGCGCAGGCCGGAGCGATCGCCCGTCGGTGAGAGGACCCACGACGCGCCGAGCAGGGTGTCGAGCGCGCTCGCCTCGAAGCGGTCCGCGTCGGGGCCGGGGAGGATGCGAATCGGCGGCGCTGGATCGAAGAGCGCGCGACGCACCGCGGTCGCCGCCTCGGGATGATGTGGCGCGCCGCCGGTCGCCGCGTCCCCGAGCGGCAGGTGATCGCCCCGTCGGAGGAGCCGCCCGTCGAGCCCGCCCAGGCCCGCCACGAGGAGCGTGCCGCGCCCGCCGAGCGCTTCCGGCACCGCGACGCCGCCGCCGACGGCGAGGGTGCGAAGCCGTCCTTGCCGCGGCGGATCCACCACCAGATCCTCACCGGGAGCGAGCCGGCGCCGCTCGTCCTCCTCGTCGGTGGCGACGGTCACCGGGGCGCCCACCGCGCGCAGCCGCAGCCCGCCGTAGATCTCGATCCCCGCCGCGCCCGCGTGGTTGCCGACGGGGCGTTGGCGAGCGCCAGCAGCTCCGGCACCAGCGCGCCGCCGGGCGGCACGCCCTCGTGGAGGTGACCCTTGCGGCCGCCGTCCTCGACGAGCGCCGGGCCGGTGACCGCCACCACCTCGAGCGCGCCGCTCACCCGACCGCCTCGAAGCGCACGCGATCGCCGAGGCGCAGCGCCGCGCCGCGCGCGCGATCGAACGGCACGAAGTCGATGGTGATCCCGAGGAGGTGCCATCCGCCCGGCGAGGCGAAGGGGTAGATGCCGGTGGTGCGCCCGGCGATGGCGAGCGCGCCGGCGGGCACGCGCGGGCGCGGCGTGTCGCGACGGGGGAGCGCGAGCCGCGCGTCGAGCGGGCCGAGGTAGGCGAAGCCGGGCAAAAAGCCGATCATCCGCACCACGTAGTCGCCCGCGGCGTGGATCGCGACGACCTCCGGGGGCGCGAGGCCGAGGCGCGCCGCGGCCTCGTCGAGGTCGGGCCCGTCGTAGCGGACGCGGAGTGTCACCTGTCGCGCCGCCCGACGATCGCCGCGTTCGCGGCACGCATCGAGGAGCGCCGTCCAGTCGGGCGCAGCCGGCGCGGACGGGTCGAAGTAGATCGCGGCGTGCGCCTCGGTGACGAGCGCATCGGTGACGCCGGGGAGCGCGCGAAGGCGCTCGAGGAGGAGCGGCGGATCGACCTCGGACGGCAGCTCGAGGCGGAGCGCCCCGTCGCCGAGCGGCGCGATCCTCGCGTCGTCGCTGGTCACGGCGCGCCCCCGCCCTCGTCGAGCGCCGCCCGCACCGCGCGCGCGATCGCGAGCGCGTCGGGGGAATCGCCGTGGACGCAGAGGGTGTCGATCGATCCGCCGCGCGCCGCCGGCTCGTCACGGAGCGGGCGGCTCGCAAACCCCGAGGCTGGTGTAGCAGGCGCCCTCGACGCAGTAGCCGGCGCCGCAGTCGCCGTCGCTGTTGCAGGCGAGGCGCGCGCACCCGCCGCCGACGCAGGCGAACTCGGCGGGGCAATCGTGCGCGCTCATGCAGGGGCGCGCGACGCAGTGGTGGTCGTTGCGACAGACATCGCCCTCGGGGCAGTCCATGTCCCGCGAGCAGCCTGGGACGCAACCCATCGCCGCGGGGCCGCACGCCGAGGTCGCGATCGCGCAGATCCACGTCGGCCCCTGCTGGGCGCAATCGCCGTCGACCTTGCACGGCGTGGGCATGAAGCACGGGCCGCCGCCGGGGCTGGCGCCGGGCGCGATGCAGAAGAGGGCGCCCATCGGGCAGTCGGCGTTGCTGTGGCAGCACAGGGGCTGGAGGCAGCCGAGGGCGGGGCACTCGACCGGTGGGGCGGAGGCGGCGCGGCAACCGACGAAGGTCGGCGTGCAGCTGCATTCCATGCACGTATCGGCGGCGCAGCCCTTCGTCGCGCGGCAGGTCGCCTCGTCGAGGCCAACGCACCGGACCATCGCGAGGTCGGCCACGGCGTTGGCGAGATCGGTCGTGCCGCCACCGTCGGGCGAGCCGCCGCCGCCGTCGGGGAGCGGGAGGCCCGAGCTGCCGCAGGCGGCGAGGAGACAGGACAGAGTGGACAGGAGGCGAAGGATTCGTCTGCGCATGGCCGCAGCATGAGCAAGCGGGGTTCCATCCGCAACCCGGCCCGCCGCGCGACGCGCTGCCCGGGTACCGTCGGAAATCCGAGGTTTTGGACCTCGTGACTCGAATTCCCGAGGAGAGCGGCCGCGCCCCCGTTGCCGTCGCGCCGCGCCGTCTCTATAGGATCGCCGTGGAACTCGCCGACAAGCAATGCGTGCCGTGCCGCGGCGGCGTCCCGCCGCTGTCGCCCGAAGCGATCGCGGGCTAAATCCGCCAGCTCGACGGGTGGGCGGTGGTCGATGGCCACCTGACGAAGACGTACCGCTTCCCGGACTTCCGCGGCGCGCTCGCGCTCGTCGATCGGATCGGCGCGATGGCCGAGGAGCAGGGCCACCACCCCGACCTCCACCTCGCGTGGGGCAAGGTCCGGGTCGAGGTGTGGACCCACAAGATCGACGGGCTGACGGAGAGCGACTTCGTCTTCGCGGCGAAGTGCGACGCGCTGGCGAAGTCGGCGTAGCGATCACTCGAGCGCGACGAGGGGGCAGAAGCGCGCGCTGAACGATCGCTCGCCGAGCTTGTCGAAGTCGCAGCAAATGTCATCGCCGACGACGGCGCGGACCACGCCGCGGCCGTAGCGCGGGTGGCGCACGGCCTGCCCCGGCACCCACGGCGACATCGCGGCGGCGGGGGCGGCGGGAGCGACGGGCGCGACGGGAGCAGCGGGAGCGGGCACCCGCTCGACGGCAGCGACCGGGGCATCGCATCGCTCGACGAGCGCGGCGGGGATCCGGGCGAGCAGCGGGCTGGGCTCGGGCGTGGCGCCCGGGTGGCTCGGCTGCGCGTGCCACGAGATCTCGACGCGGTCGCGGGCGCGCGTCACGCCGACGAAGAGCAGGCGCCGCTCCTCCGCCTCGGCGGCGGCGTCGAGACGACCGCGCGAAAGCGGCAGCAGCCCCTCGTTGACGCCGGAGATGAAGACGCGCCGGAACTCGAGCCCCTTGGCGGCGTGGAGCGTGAGGAGCCGCACGCCGTCGCCCGCCGCCTCGTCCTCGCGCGGCCCGCCCATCCCCACCTCGTCGATGGCGCGCGGCAGGTCGCCGCCGTCGGCGCACGAGGCCTCGAGCGCCGCGAGGAGCGCCCGTGCCTCGGCGAGGTGGCGCGCGTGGTCGGCGGCCGTCGGACGGAGCAGCAGCGCGAGCCCGAGGTGCTCGAACAGCGCGTCGCCGAGCCCCTGCGCGGGCCGCCCGTCGAGCCACGCTCGCAGCCCGAGGAGCGCGTCGCACAGCCACAGCGCCCGCTCCGCGTCGCGCGGAGGCAGGCGTTCGCCGAGGAAGCTC
>JAJXSP010000298.1 GCA_021784515.1 Myxococcales bacterium
GAGCTGCAGTGCCTCGTCGACGATCGCAAGGTTCGCAGGCCGGACGCGCTGCACGATCTCCTGCGCCGCCTGGGCGACCTCTCGCTCGACGAGGTGCGGGCGCGCAGCCTCGATGATCCGTCGCCCTGGATCGCGGCGCTGGAGGCCGACGGGCGCGCGGCGCGCCTGCGCGTGGCGGGCGAGGAGCGCGTCGTCGCCGTCGAGGACGTGGCGCGCTACCGCGACGCGGTGGGCGCGCAGCCGCCGCCGGGGATCCCGACCGCGCACCTCGAGCCGACGGAGGCGCCGCTCGAGGGATTGCTGGCGCGCTGGTCGCGCACCCACGGCCCGTTCCACGCGCGCGACATCGCGGCGCGCTTCGGGCTGCTCGCCGCGCAGGTGGCGCCCGCGCTGCGCGTGCTGGTCGGCGAGCGCCGGCTCCTCGACGGCGATTTCCACTTGGAGGGCCTTCGGCCCCCCCATCCTTCGGTGGGGCCCCAGGGCCTCGCCGGCGATCCGACCTTCGTCCACCCCGACGTGCTCCGCCTGGTGCGCCGCCGCGCGCTCGCGAGGCTGCGCGACGAGGTGGCGCCGGTGGATGCGACGGTGCTCGCGCGCTTCCTGCCGGCGTGGCACGGGATCGAGTTGTTTCCGTCGGTCACCGAGGGTGGCGCGGCGCCGCTCGCGCGCTCGGGCGCTCGGCGCATGCGCGAGGTGGTGGAACAGCTCGAGGGGCTGCCGCTGCCGTGGTCGGAGCTGGAGCGCTCGATCCTCCCGGCGCGCATCGCCTCCTTTTCGCCGGGCCTGCTCGACGAGCTGGGCGCGCTCGGCGAGCTGACCTGGGTGGGCCGCGGCGCGCTCGGCGCCGACGACGGACGCGTGGCGCTGGTGCGGCGCGACCGCGCGGCGCTGGTGATCGATCCGCCGTCTCCTCTCGACGGGGAGCAGCCGATCCACCGCGTGCTGCTCGGCCACCTCGAGTCCCGCGGCGCGTCCTTCTACCCGCAGCTCCGCGCGGCATGCATGGCCGGCGTGCCCTCGACCGACGACGCGGCGATCATCGCGGCGCTGTGGGACCTGGTGTGGAGCGGCCACCTCACCAACGACACCTTCCAGCCGCTGCGCGCGTGGGCCTCGCCGCGGCGATCGCGGCGCTCGGCGTTCGCGCCCGAGACGGCCGGGCGCTGGTCGACGGTGGCGTCGCTTCTCGGGCCCGTGCCGACGGACACCGAGCGGGCGCATGCGCTCGCGCTCACGCTGCTCGAGCGTTACGGCGTGGTGAGCCGCGAGGCGGCGACGGCGGAGGGCGTGCCCGGCGGCTTCGGCGTCATCGCGCCGGTGCTGCGCGCGATGGAGGAGTCGGGCAAGGTGCGGCGCGGCTACTTCGTCGAGGGGCTCTCGGGCGCGCAGTTCGCCCACCCCGGCGCGGTCGATCGCCTGCGGGCGTCGCGCGGCGGCGACGATGCGGGCGACGTGGTGGTGCTGGCGGCGGTCGATCCGGCCAACCCCTACGGCGCGCTGCTGCCGTGGCCCGCCTCGCCCGGCGATGGCGAAGGAGTGGCGCACCCGCGACGGGTCGCCGGCGCGCAGGTGGTGCTGGTGCGCGGCGCGCCCGCCTTCACCCTCGAGCCGGGCGGCCACAAGCTGCGCGCGTTCGTCGACGGGCTCGACGGCGCGGGGCGCGACGCGGCGCTCGCCGGCCTGCGCCAGTTGGCGACGCGGCGGCGCCATCGCGAGCTGTCGATCGCCGAGGTGAACGGCGTGCCGGCGCTGCGCAGCGAGCACGCGGCGCTCCTCGAGGAGGGCGGCTTTCGCACCGAGCCGAACCGCCTCGTGCTGCGGGTGGCGGGCTGATGCCCGAGGGCGACTCCCTCCGTCACGCCGCCGCGGCGATCGGACCGCACCTCGTCGGCATGCGGCTCGGCGCGGCGTGGCTGCGCGGGATCGAGCGGCGCGAGCTGGCCGGGCGCGCGGTGCGCTCCGTCGAGGCGCGCGGCAAGCACCTGCTCGTCGCCGTCGAGGGCGGCGCCACCGTCCACGTCCACCTCGGCATGAACGGTCGCGTGCGCGTGCGCCCGCGCGCCGAGGCCACCGTCGGCATGGCGCGCACGGCGTCGCTGCTGCTGGCCACCGCGTCGGCGGCGGTGATCGTCACGCGGGCGCCGGTCGCCGAGCTTTTGCGCACGCCCTTCGTCGAGGCGCACCACCACCTGTCCCGCCTCGGCCCCGACCTCCTCGACGGCGAGCCCGACGTGCCGGCGATGGTCCGCCGCGCGCGCGAGCTGTGCGCCGGCGCGCGCGCGATCGCCGACGTCCTGCTCGACCAACGCGTCGCCGCCGGCATCGGCAACGTCTACAAGAGCGAGGTGCTGTTCATCGAGCGGCTGCACCCGCTCACGCCGCTCGGCGCGCTCGACGGCGTGGCGCTCGAGCGCCTGTACCGTCGCGCGGTCGATCTGATGCGCGCGAACCTCGGCCCGTGGAGGCGCACGACCACCGCCGATCGCTCGCGCGGCGAGCTGCCCCGCCGCGGCGTCGGGCGCCACTTCGTCTACCGCCGCGTCGGCAGGCCCTGCTACGCCTGCGGCGCCCCGATCGAGACGCTGCGCCACGGCGACGCCGCGCGCGTGACCTACTTTTGCCCGAGCTGCCAGCGGGGGTGAGTCGAGCTACTCGACGCGCACGGCGCCGTGCTTGGCGAGCCAGAGCAGGTGGAAGTCGACGTCGCCCGCGGTCGCGCCGAATGCGCGCGCGCCCTCCTGGCGCAGCTCGCCGACGGTGCGCGGGCGGGCGAGGTGCCGGAGCAGCGCCGCCTCCAGCTCCGACGACTGCACCGCGGCGAGATCCTCGTAACGGGTGAAGCGCGCCTTGTCGCGCGCGGTCGCCGTGGCGGTGACACGCATCCCGGGGTCGAGCATTCGCGACGGGAAGTGCGAGAACGCGCGGATCCCGTCGCCGGCGAGGAGCGCGGTCCGTCGGACGGCGGCCGCGCGGGCGTCGGTGGAGGGCGGCGGCGCGACGGCGGCCTCGGCGGAAAGAAGCACCCACAGCTCCTCGTAGCGCGCGATCACCGCGCGCCAGCGGTAGCCCTCGGCGCGCGCGCGCGATCGCTCCCCCATCCGTCGCCGCAGCGCCGCGTCGCCGACGAGCGCCCGCAGCCGCTCGCCGAAGCGATCGAGGTCCAGCGCCACCGACTGCGCGAGGTAGAAGCGCGCCACGCCCGGGTCGAGCAGGCCGAGCGTGGGCGCGAGGAAGTCGGGCAGCTCCGTCGAGGCGAGCGTCGGCACGAGGAAGCCGTTGTCGCCGTCGCCGACGCTGTCGCGGTAGCCGTCGAAGTCGGCGGCGAGGATCGGCAGCGCCGAGGCGGCCGCCTCGAGCACGCTCAGGCCGAGCGTCTCCTGATAGTTGTCGACGAGCGAGACGTAGAGGTCGGCGGCCTGGTACAGGCGCGGCTTCGCCTCGGCGGGGAAGTTCGGGAAGAGCAGCACGTGCGCGCCGAGGCCGAGCCGGTCGATCAGCGACTGCACCAGCTTCGCCGCTTCGTCCTGGCCGCCGCCGGCGACGAGGAGGAGGAACCGCGAAAGCTCGCCGCGCGCCGCCATCCGCGCCAGCTCCTCGAGTACCGGCGCCCAGTCGGCCTTCGTGCGCAGCGAGAGCCGCCCGACGGAGAGCGCCACCGTCACGTCGTCGGGGACGTGGAGGTAGCGGCGCGCCTCCGCCCGCGCCGCCGCGCGCGCCCCCGGATCGGGATCGACGAACAGCTCGTCGTCGATGCCGAGCGGGATGAGGGCGGTACGAGCGGGCGTGGACAGGCGCGCGCCCGTGGTCTCCTCGACGAGCGCCGCCACCTCGGCGAGCTTCGCCTCGACGAGCCGCGCCGCCGCGGCGCTGGTGCACACCACCGCGTCGAACGGCAGAAGCCCGGCCAGCGCGAGCTGCAGGAAGCGCAGCTGCATCGCGGCGCCGTCGAGCGAGTGGGTGACGCCGGTGATCGGAAAGGGACGGCGCGCGCGCGCGGTACGCAGCGGCGCGAGCCAGGGCAGGAAGTAGGTGAAGTCGCCCTGGTGGAACACGGTGAAGTCGTGCTGCTCGAGCGCCGAGGTGAGGTGTGCCTGCGGCGAGGCGAAGACGCGCGCCACCAGCTTCTCGTCACGCAAAAGCTCGACGACGCGCTCGCCGAAGCCGCGCACGTGGGCGGTGTCGGGGCAGAAGAAGTGGTAGGCGTCCCAGCCGCCGTAGGTGAGCAGCGCGCGGAGGAAGCCCTCGTTGGCGATGGGGCGCCCCATCCGGAAGCGCCACTCGGTTGGCTCGAAGAAGGTGTCGACGGAGCCGAAACGCACGCGGGGAGACTAATCAGGATTGGCGCGAATCGAAAGTTGACACGAGGCGCTCCATCGTGCGGGACTGTCACGGGCCGAAGGGGCCGCCGTTCTTTTGAAAACGAGGGGGTGGGAGTGCCGTTGTCCTCCGCTGCACCGCTTCAGCCGTCGCGTGACGTCCTCGATCATCTCCTCGAGGGCTGCCAGATCATCGGCCGCGACTTCACGTACCTCTACGTCAATGACGCCGTCGCCAGGCACGGCCGCACGACCAAGGAGGCGCTCCTCGGCCGCCGGATGAGCGAGGTCTACCCCGGCATCGAGGAGACACCGATGTTCGGGTTGCTCCGCCGCTGCATGGAGGCGCGCACCGCCGAGCGGCTGGAGAACGAGTTCACGTTCCCCGACGGCTCGGTCGGCTGGTTCGAACTGCGCGCGGCGGCGCTGACGCGGCAGCTCCTCGCGTTCAGCCGGCGTGCCGCCGCGCCGCCCCCCGTCCAGGCGAGGGGCGCCGAAACGGTGCTCGTCGTCGAGGACGAGGAGGCGGTGCGCCGCCTCGCGATCCGGATCCTCATGGCGGCCGGCTACACGGTCATCAGCGCCGCCAACGGCGGAGAGGCGCTGCTCGCCTGCGAGCGCCACCGCGGGCCGATCGATCTCCTGCTCACCGACGTCGTGATGCCCACGATGAGCGGCCGCGAGCTCGCCGATCGTCTCGCCGCGTTGCGCCCCGGGCTGAGGGTCCTCTTCATGTCCGGCTACACCGCCAACTCGATCGTCCACCACGGCGTCCTCGACGCGGCGACGCGCTTCATCGAGAAGCCGTTCGCATCCTCCGACCTCGTGAACAAGGTCGCCGCGGTGCTGGCGCGCGCGGGTTGACAGGGGCGGCGCCCCCGTCGACGATCGCCCGATGCGACAAACCGCGAGCTTCGCCCGGCTGGTGAGCCGGCTGGCCCAGGTCAACATCGAGCTGTGGCACGCCGAGGACCGCGCGCGCGTCCCCGACGACGCGGCGGTCGCGGCGGCGAAGCGCGAGATCGATCGCCTCAACCAGGAGCGCAACGATCTCATCGAGGCGGTCGACGAGGTGTACCGCGCGCTCGCGAAGGCGGGCGGCCATGGCTGAGACCGTCGGCAGCCTCGTCGACAAGATCGCGATCGTCGAACTGAAGCGCTTCCACATGGCGGAGCAGGCGGAGCGCGCCGACGCCGCCGAGGCGCACCGCGTGGCCTGCCGCGAGCGGCTCGCCATCCTGACCATGCAGCGCGACGACCTCGTCGAGGAGCTGGACCAGCTCGTCGAGGACGTGCTCGCCGGGCGCCGCGTCCTCAAGGTCTACCGGCAGTTCAAGATGTACAACGATCCGCGCTACCGCGCGGGCGGCGGGGGCGACGGCGCGACGTGAGCGAGCGCGCGCTCGTCCTGTCGCTCTTGCGCGCCGGCGACGCCCTCGTCCACCTGCCGGCGATCGCGGCGCTCGCGCGACCGGAGCGGGAGCTGCACCTGCTCCTGCAGCCCGCGTCGCGCCCCGTCGCCGAGCTGCTGGCGCCGTACGCGACGCTCCACTTCCTTCCTGCGAACCACGCGGGCGACGACCCGGCGCCCGTCGCCGCCGCCCTCGACGCGCTCGCCGCGGAGCGCTTCGACGTGGTGTTCAACCTGACCCACCGCACCTTCGCGGCGCGCCTCGCCGCGCGGCTTGGCGTGGCCCGCGTCGTCGGGCTGGCCGCCGTCGGCGACCGCTTCACGATGACCACGCCCTGGTTCGACTACCTCAACGACTGGGGCTGCCACGCGATGACGAGCGTGATCCACTACGGCGACGTCTACTGCCAGGCGGTGGGCGCGCCGTGGACCGATCCCGCGCTGCGTGAGCGGCTCGGGCTGCCGACGGAGCGGGCCGCGTCGGAGCGGCCGCTCGTCGCGCTCCAGGCGACGACGAGCGAGGCGAAGAAGAGCTGGCCGCCCGCGCGGTGGCGCGCGCTGGTCGTCGAGCTGCGCCGGCGCCTGCCCGAGGCACGCCTGGTGTTCCTGGCGGCGCCGTCGGAGCGCGAGGCGGTGCAGGCGATCGCGGGTGAGGCAGAGGTGGCGGTGTGCTCGCTGCGCGAGGCGGCGGCGCTGCTCGCCGAGGCGCGGCTGCTCGTCACCGGCGATACGGCGCTGGTCCACCTCGGGGCGCTCGTCGGCGCGCCGGTGCTGCTGCTGTCGATGGGCTCGAGCGCGTTCCGCGAGCTGGGCCCGCACGGCGACGGGCACGTGGTGCTGCAGGCCGACCTCCCCTGCGCCCCCTGCGCGCACGACCCCGGCTGCCTGCTCGGCGCGGACCACCCCTGCGTGCGCGAAATCGATCCGGCGGCGGCGGCCTTTGCGGCGGTCGCGCTGGCGACGGGCGGAGAGCCGCCGGCGGGGCGCGGGATGATCGCGTGGCGCGCCGGGCGGGACGGCCGCGGCCTGCTCGCCTTCTCGCCGCTCGGGCCGCGCCCCGTCGAGACGGCGGCGATCGCGCGGCTCCGCGAGCACCTGCTCGCCGCGCTGCCGGTGGAGGTGACAGGCTCGCCGGCAGCGCCCACGCCGGAGGCCGTCACCGACGGGGAGCGGGCGACGATGGCGGCGCTCGCCGGGGCGCTGGGCGCCCTCGGAGGCTGGCTCGGGAGCGGCGATCGGGTGGCGCTGGAGGCGGTCTTCGCAAAGGTGGAGCAGCCCTTCTGCCTCGAGGTGCTGCGCGCCTTCGCGCTGCGCGCCCGCACGGCCCGCGAGCGGGGCGGCTCCCTCGAGCCGCTGCGCGCGGAGGTCGCGCGGCTGGAGCGGCGCCTCCGCGCGGCTGCCTGATCGCGCCGATCGCTGCTGCCGCGCGGGCCACCTGCCGACGCCGCCGCGGCCCTGCGACTCGGGCGCGAACCGATCGAACCTGTACGCGCTCTGCCTTCAGTAGCGCGGCCGCGTCACCAGTCGGAGGCCTCGACGCGGATCGCCGGGTCGACGCGGCTCAGCGACGGCACGGCGCTCTTCTGCCAGCCCACCGTCGTGGTGTAGCGGATCGTCGTCGGGGCGAGGCCGTGCGCGCGCGCGGCGGCCAGCCCTCCCAGCCACTCGCCGAGGCAGCCGAGGGCGGCGCCGTCGAGGAAGTAGAGCCCCTCGAGGTCGAGCACCACGCGCTCCACGCGCTCGACCATCGCGTCGGCGATGCGGAGGAGGTGGCCCGAGAGCACCTCGGCGCCGTCCTCGCGATCCAGCTCGCCCTGCATCGATACCGTCAGCGCGCCGTCCTCGAGCGAGGTGGCGAGGGTGAACTGGTCGATCAGCACCGCGCGCGCGAGCGGGTCGTCGCCGGCCGGCGGCGCCGTGGGCGCCTCGGCGAAGAGCAGCGGCACCGGCCCGTCGGCGATCATCGTCGGGGAGTCGTGCGCGACGCGCGCTTTCGGCGCCGCCGGCGGCGCGCGGGTCACGGCGACGGCTCCACCCGGCAGGCCCGGCGCGGGGCATGAGGGAGCCGCGCAGAGATCGGAAGCGCGTCGCGTAGGGACAGAGTGCAGATCTCGGTGGGCGCCGCGTCCTTCCACGACCACTCCCTCGGGCAGCCCGGGCACACCC
>JAJXSP010000299.1 GCA_021784515.1 Myxococcales bacterium
GGCCGGAGCCCCGGCCCTCCCCGCCGCCGCAGCCGAGCGGCGAGTCGGCGACGACCACCGCGCGCAGGTGCGGCGCGCGCGCGATCGCCGGCGCCAGCTTCGGCAGCAGCGCGTCGCTGACGACGAGGGCGCGGGCGCGGCTGTCGCGCACAACGAACTCGTAATCGGCGCTGGTGAGGAGCGTGTTCACCGGCACCGGCACCGCGCCGATCTTCATCGCGCCGAGGAAGACCGCCGGGAAATCGACCGTATCGAGGAGCGCGAGCAGCACGCGCTCCTCCATCCGCACGCCGAGGGCGGCGAGCGCGTTGCCGGCGCGATTCACCCGCGCGGCGAGATCGGAATAGCCGTAAACCCCGCGGTCGTCGCGCACGGCGACGCGATCGCCGCGCCCCTCGACGACGTGGCGGTCCACGAGGTCGACCGCGGCGTTGTAGTCGCGCGGGATGCGGACGCGGGGCGGCGAGAGGGTGGAATCGATCTCGGCGAAGCGACTGGTGGAGGTCGGCATTGGCGGGCATCGTATCGCCGATCCGCTCCGCCGGCGGTCGGGAACGGGTCAGCGGGGTTGGTGCGCGCCGGGGCCCTTCGCCACTTGCCGGCGCAGCTCCGCCACCTCGCGCCGCAATGCCGCGAGCTCGCGCTGCTGCGCCTTGAGCGCCGCCACCGCCATGCTCGTATAGCCGTAGAGATCGACCGTCTCTCCGTCGGGGCGCACCGATGGGCTCCTGCCCTGCGCGTCCACGACGTCGTCGATCACGAAGCCGAGGTGGGGCGGCGCGCCGTCGGGTTCGGCGCGGTAGCGCCAGCGCGCCAGCGGGTAGCCCAGCAGCTCGTCGCGCAGGCGCGCCTCCTCGGCGCCGTCGAGATACCGGATGTCGCGCTTGTAGCGCGCGCGGGAGATCGGGCACCCGCCCGCCATGCACCGATAGTCGGGCGTCGGTCCGACGCCGCAGCACATCTCGTTCGCCGGGCAGTCGGACTTCATCTGGCAGCCCTGCGCGCCGCCCTGCCCGGTGCACGCCGCGGCGGTGACGCAGGACGAACCGGCATTGGGGACGACGCAACAGACCAATCCGGCCGCGCAATCGGCGGGATCGTCACAGGCGAACTTCTGGGTTGCGCACGGGCCGCCGGGACGAATGCACTGCCCGGGACCGAAGGGCTGGGCGCGGCAGCACACGTTGGTCGGCGCGGTGCAGGCGGCCGCGCCGCAGTTGACGTCGGGGTGGGCGCCGCCGCCGGCGAGGTCGGGCCGCGCGAGATCGAGGGTCGCGAGATCGGGCACAGCCAGATCGGCGGTCGCCGCGTCGGGGGCGCCGGCGAGATCGAGGCGCGCCCCCTGGTCCATGGAGCCGTGGGCCCCTTCGTCGCCGCCGGCCGCCGAGTCGCGCGCACCGACGGGCGCGAGCCCGGAATCGACGCACGAGGCGCAGGCCAGGGCGAGCAATATCGCAGAGCGCATGGTCACCTCCATCGAATCGGAGCGCGATTGTACGTCAGCCCTCCGATGGATGGGCCGGCCGGTCGACCGGCTCGCGCGCGACCCCGACTGGGCAGTTGAACAGCCCCGCTGAGGTCTTTTTACGCTCCATGGACATCTATGTACTTGCACCGGATCCGCGGCTGGTTAAAGTTGTTCCCCAGAGTGAGGGGGAAAAGGAGATCTCACCCAATGTCGGAGTCCACGTCGTTCGATTTCGCAGCACACGTCCCCCCCGAACTGATCCACTCCATCGTCGAGGAGGCGGTGGGCAAGCAGCTCCGAGAGGCCATCGCCGGCTCGGGCGACATCGGCACGCTCGTCGCCACGCTGAAGGCGAACTCGCTTTGGCCGGCGTTCGCGCGACTGCCGCTCGCCGCGCTCGGCGTCGGCGGGAATGGCTTCACCGAGGCGCCCGCGCCCGCCCCGGCAGCACCCGCGCCCGCCCCGGTGGCGGCCGCCGCGGAGCCGGTCGCTCCCCCCGCGAAGCCGGTGAGCACGAGAGGCCGCAAGCCGGCCGCCAAGGCCGCGCCGGCGGCGAAGCCGGAGGGCCACGGGAAGTTCGTGCGCCGCTCCTCGAAGGACATCGAAAAGACGGTGGGGAAGGTGCTCGGATTCGTGTCGCGGAATCCCGGGCTGCGGAGCGAAGAGATCGTGAAGAAGATGGGCGGCGACGCCAAGGCGATCTCCGACGCGCTGGCCCGCCTGCGGGCCGAGAAGAAGGTGACGACCGAGGGCGAGAAGCGCGCCACCCGGTACACCGCCGCGTAGTCCCCGGCCGCCACACTCCCCATCAACGCCGCACGCCGCGGCGTGATTCACCCTTCCAGGTTGGTTCTAGGGACCGAGCGCCCGCCCGCCAGGCGGGATCTCGGCTTCGATTCTCACGGGCGGACCTTCCCCGGGCGCGGAGACGCCCCGTTCCGCGGCGGGCCCTTGAAAGCCACGCCCTCGCTGCCCACACCGGATCGCGGTGGAGTGGCGCGGGAGGCGGTGATGAGAGGGATCGGAGTCGCCCTGTTCTTCCTCTGCGGTGCGGCGGGCTGCGGGCCTCACAGTAGCGGAGAGCTTCGCGACGCCGGCACCCAGGCCGCCGGGACGCTCCCGGACCTCGCGGCGCCGGTCCCCGACGGGCCGACCCGCTTCCTGGGCGCCGACGGCGGGTGCGGACTGCGCACCTGCGCCTCGGCGCACGCCAATTGCGGCCCCATCGGCGACGGCTGCGGCGGATTGATCGATTGCGGCACCTGCCCGGTCGGACAGACCTGCGGCGGCGGCGGCGTTCCCAGCCAGTGCAGCGCGGGCGGCTGCGTCCCCCGGACCTGCCAGTCGGCGGGCGCCGGGTGCGGGCCGGTCGGAGACGGCTGCGGCGGACTCCTCGATTGCGGCAAATGCCCCAATGGGCAGAGCTGCGGCGGCGGCGGCACGCCGAGCGTGTGCGGCGCGCCTCGCGCCACCGACGGGGGCGTCGCGTGCGTCCCGAGGAGCTGCCTACAGCTCGGGTTCGATTGCGGCCCCGCCGGCGACGGCTGCGGCGGACTCCTCGATTGCGGAAAATGCCCCAACGGGCAGGCGTGCGGCCTCGGCGGCAAGCCGGGAGTGTGCGGCGCGGACCTGGTCTGCACGCCCACGACGTGCATCGCCGCGGGCGCCAATTGCGGCCCGCTGGCCGACGGATGCGGCGGACTCCTCGACTGCGGAAAATGCCCCATGGGCGAGGTCTGCGGCGGTGGCGGCCAACCGGGAGTGTGCGCCGCGGGCGGCGCGGGTGACGGCGCGCCCACCTGCGTCCCGAAAAGCTGCCAGCAGCTCGGGTTCGATTGCGGCTTCGCCGGCGACGGCTGCGGCGGACTCCTCGATTGCCGCTCGTGCACCGCGCCCCAGACCTGCGGGGGCGGCGGCCAGCCGAGCGTCTGCGGCGGCAACATGGGCTGCGTGCCGAAAAGCTGCCAGTCGGCCGGCGCCAACTGCGGCCCGATCGGCGACGGCTGCGGTGGAGTCGTCCAGTGCGGCCCATGCCCGCCGGGCCTGACCTGCGGCGGCGGCGGAG
This sequence comes from Myxococcales bacterium, assembly GCA_021784515.1. Lineage (GTDB taxonomy): Bacteria > Myxococcota_A > Polyangia > Palsa-1104 > SHYY01 > SHYY01. The sequence goes on from JAJXSP010000299.1 coordinate 3,534, forward strand.
CTGCCAGCAAGTGCGGCGTCCCGCCCGGCCCCGGCTGCACGCCGAAGACGTGTGGGCAACTCGGGTATGACTGCGGCCCGGCCGGCGACGGCTGCGGCGGACTCCTCGATTGCGGACAATGCCCCAACGGCGAGGCGTGCGGCACCGGCGGCAAGCCGAGCGTGTGCGGCCCGGCCAACGGCTGCACGCCGGCGACCTGCAAGCAGCTCGGCTACGACTGCGGCCTCGCCGGCGACGGCTGCGGCGGAGTGATCGACTGCGGCGGCTGCTCGCTCCCCTACATCTGCGGCGGCGGCGGCGGCGCCAACCAGTGCGGCAACAGCCTGCTCCCCGACGGCGGCGCCTGCGTGAACCTGTGCAATCGGGTCGCGAAGTGCGACGGCGGCTCCACCACGGTCTCCGGCACCGTCTACGCGCCGACCAACCCGAACCTCGGCTACGGCAACCCCGACCCGCTCTACGGCGCGCTGGTCTACGTGCCCAATTCGCCCGTCGCGCCGTTTGGCCCCGGCGTGTCCTGCGAGCGGTGCGGCGCCGGCGTCTCCGGGTCGCCGCTCACCAGCGCCACCAGCGGCGTCGACGGGACGTTCGTGCTTTCGGACGTCCCCTGCGGCGCCGACGTGCCGCTCGTGATCCAGCTCGGGCGGTGGCGTCGTCAGGTGGTGATCCCGCAGGTCGCCTGCTGCGCCGACAACGCGCTCACTCCCGATCAGACGCGGCTGCCGCGCAATCGGGCCGAGGGCGACATCCCGCTCCTCGCGGTGGTGACGGGCGGCGCCGATCCCATCGAGTGCGTGCTGCCGAAGATCGGGATCGACGCCGCGGAGTTCACCCTCCCGAGCGGCAATGGCCGGGTGCGCCTCTTCGTCGACAACGGCGCCACGGTGGGCGGCAATACCCCGCCCGCGAGCGCGCTGTGGGGCAGTCCGGCCGAGCTGGCGAAATACGATGGAGTGATCTTCGACTGCGTCGGCGAACAAAAGGACAAGCCGACGGTGGACCAGCAAAACGTGATCGCCTACGCGAACGCCGGCGGGCGCGTCTTCGCCAGCCACTTCAGCTATGTCTGGATCTACAACGACGCCCCCTTCTCGACGACGGCGAGCTGGGACGTCAGCCAGACGGATCCTCCCGACCTCACCGCGCTCGTCGACACCAGCTTCCCGAAGGGGATGGCCCTCGGGCAATGGCTGAGTCTCGTCGGCGCCTCCCCGGCGCCGGGCCAGCTTCCGGTGCAGGTGGTGCGGCACGACTTCGACGCCGCCACCCCGCCGGCGCAGCGCTGGCTCTACGCCGAGCCGAAGACCAGCCCGAGCACGCCGCTCGAATACACCTTCAACACCCCCGTCGGCGCGGCGCCGGCGCAGCAGTGCGGGCGCGTGCTGTTCTCCGATTTCCACGTCAACACCGGTGGAGCGGGGACCGGGACCTTCCCCGGCGAGTGCGGCGCGCCGTCCCCGATGACGCCCCAGGAGAAGGTGCTCGAGTTCATGCTGTTCGATCTCACCTCCTGCATCCAGCCCGACCTCCCGACGTGCACGCCGCGCACGTGCCAGCAGCTCGGCGCGCAGTGCGGCGAGGTCGGCGACGGCTGCGGCAACGTGATCGATTGCGGCGACTGCCCGGTCGGGCAGTCGTGCGGCGCGGGCGGACCGAACCGGTGCGGCGCCCCGTGCACGCCCGTCACCTGCCAGCAGCTCGGGATTCAATGCGGCCCGGCCGGCGACGGCTGCGGCAATCTCCTCCAGTGCGGCGCCTGCCCGATGGGACAAAGTTGCGGCGGCGGCGGGACGCCCGGCGTGTGCGGAGCGCCGCCCGACATGGCGCTGCCCTGCCAGCCGCTCACCTGCCAGCAGCAGGGCCTCGCGTGCGGCCCGGCCGGCGACGGCTGCGGCAACGTGATCGACTGCGGCACCTGCCCGATGGGACAGACCTGCGGCGGCGGCGGAACGCCCGGCGTGTGCGGCGCCAGCGGCTGCTCGCCGCGCTCGTGCGTTCAGTTGGGCGTGAACTGCGGGTGGGTCGCCGACGGCTGCGGCGGCGTGGTCAACTGCGGCAGTTGCCTCGTCGGACAGGTGTGCGGAGGCTGCCTGCAGCCGAACGTCTGCTGCGGGATCCAGTAGCGAAAAAGGTCAGCCGCCGTCGGAGTCGTGCGGATAGCCGGGCACCGGGGGCAGGTTGAGCAGGCGCGCCGGGAAGAGGTCGACGATCCACGCGACGATGTCGCGCAACCCCACCACGCCGACCGGGCGATACCGCTCGTCGACGAGCGGCACGTGCCGGTAGCCCTCGTCGGTCATCTGCCGCAGCGCGTAGGCGATCGACGCGCTCTCCGGCAGCGTCTCCGGGTCGCGCGTCATCACCGCGTCGAGCGGCGTCTCCCGCGGGTCGTTGCCGAGCCCGGCGATCTTCGTCAGCACGTCGCGCTCCGTGAAGATGCCGACGAGGCGTTCGCCCGAGGTGACGACGACGCAGCCGACGTGCCGCTCGTTCATCAGGTCGATCGCCTCGGCCACCGACGCGAAGGCGGGCACGACGAGCAGCTCGCGGCGGGGGACGCTCCCCAGCGGCTGCTCGAAGATCGCCTCGCGCGGCTCGACGGCGTCCTGGTACGCCTCCTCGAACTCGCTCACCGCCATCGATCCTTCCAAGCTCTCCATCGTCGCCTCCCTGGTCTACCCCCGCTGTGTCGAGGGATCATAGGGTCCGCTTCGGAGAATGGAAGCCCAGGCGCGGATCCCTCGACGGAGAAAACGACCAACGGGCCCTTCGGATGCTTGCCGCCGGCGGTCTCGCCGCGGAGGTGGTGGTCGTGGGCGATCGAGAGCCCCTTGCCGCACCGGCACGACAGGCGCGACCTCGGGCGCGATCGCGGCGCGCAACCGCGGTATCGTCGACCGATGCAGGTGAGCGACATCATGAGCCGGCGGGTGGTCACGATCGCGTGGGACGACCCGCTGTGGCGGGTGCAGGAGATCTTCGAGCGCAACCGGTTCCACCACCTGCTCGTCGTCGAGGCCGACCGGCTCGTCGGGGTGCTCTCCGATCGCGATCTCCTCAAGGCGCTCAGCCCGAACCTCGGCACCCTCTCCGAGACCCCGGCCGACGCGGCGACGCTCCAGAAGAAGGTGCACCAGGTGGCCAGCCACAAGCCGATCGTGCTGCCGCCCGACGCGACGATCCCCGACGCGATCGCCCTGTTCAACTCCTACTCGATCTCCTGCATCCCGATCGTCGACGGGGAGTTCCGTCCGGTCGGGGTGCTCAGCTGGCGGGACATCCTCCGCTCGCTCGGCGGCGGGCCGCTGCAGGCGTAGGCGCCTCCTCCGCGCGCGCCGGCGCTCCTTGACAGGGCGCAAAGAGAGAAGCAGCCTCGACGGTGCGGCGGATCGCCCCGCCGACGAACGCTGGAGGAGCCCATGAGCCACCTGTCGCGCAACGTCCTCTTTTCAACGGCGGCGGCCATGTCGCTGGCGTCGATGGGCTGCACCCACCCCACCATCGGCACGTTCGGCGACCTCTCGACCGGCCCGGCCGGCGAGCAGGACCTGGCGTTCGTCTTCAACAACCCCGGCGACGACAGCGGCGTGGACTCCCCGGACTTCACGGTCCAGGGCGGGATGACCGCTTGCAACGACACCGATCCGAGCTGCCAGGACGTGGTGTTCAACCCGTCGGGGATGCAGAAGTTCCCGCTCATGGGTGACCAGCCCGCCGACCCGAACGCCTCGGGCGACGGCCTCGGGCGCGACCCGAACGGATTCCTGGTGCTCGACCAGACCCACGCCTCCTTCAACTTCGCCTGGACCGCCAACACGGACGACTGGCAGAAGGGCAGCGTCTCGAAGTGGGACACCAAGACGGTGCGCGAGCTGGCGCGCTACTTCACCGTCACCTGCGACTCGCTTCCGACGGGGAGCAAGGACGCCTGCGACGGCAAGAAGGGCTGCTGCGCGCTGGATAGCTACCCGCAGTTCATGAATCGCCAGAACGGCCAGCCGAGCGGCCCCTACCAGCAAGTGGAGATGAGCCACATCAACTACCCGTCGCGCACCGCCATCGACTTCAACGGCGACGTGTGGGTCGCCAACCGCGCGCTCTACCAGACCAACGCCCAGTCGTCGGTCACCAAGATCGCCAACGACATCTCGGAGTGCATCGACCGCAACAAGAACGGAAAGATCGAGACGTCGAAGGACGTCAACGGCGACGGCATCATCGAGACGGACTGCAACGGCGACGGCCAGCCCGACGACATCGACAGCGTCAAGGCGAAGCCCTGCACGAACAACATGCCGCAGGAGTTCTACGGCCTCGAC
>JAJXSP010000300.1 GCA_021784515.1 Myxococcales bacterium
AGTTGGCGGGATCGCTCTCCAGGTTCACGCAGGCCGGCGCGCCGCCGTCACCACCGCCGCACGTAGTCAGCCCCATCGCGCAGCTCACCGCGCACTTGCCCGCCGCGCAGGCGGTGCCGGCCGGGCAGACCGTGCCGCAGGCGCCGCAGTTCGCGTTGTCGCTCGTCGGGTCGATGCAGTCGGCGCCGCAGACGATCTGCGGCGCGACGCACATGTTCAGGTCGCCCGCCGCGGGGGTGGGCCCGCTGCCGCAGCCGGCGGCGACGAGGGGGAGCAATGCGACGATCTTCAGGGCGGCGATGCGCATGGCGGCTCCTCGGCAGGTGCCGGCAGCATCGCCGCCCCTCAGCGACGGTGTCAACGACGCCGTCGGGCTTGTGCGCGCCGCTACTTGTCGAGGTCGGCCGCGAACGCGGGCGAGAGGTTCGACGCCACGCCCCACTTGCGCTTCTTCCACTGGTTGCGGTTCGCCATCCACAGCCCGAGCGCGTCGGTCAGCGCGCGGCGCTCGACGGGGCGCGACTGCGACAGCTCGTGGTCCTCGTGCGGGTCCTCCGCGGCGTCGAACAGGTGCACCTCGCCCGAGCCGCCGACCCACAGCTTGTAGCGCCCGAGGCGCATGGTGTGCGCCAGCTCGTACTGCGAGCCGATCGACGGCCGCGGGTAGCCCGCGCCGATCCCCTCGGCCAGCGGGATGAGCGACTCGCCCTGCACCGTCTCGGGCGTCGCCACGCCGAGCGCGTCGGTGATCGTCGGCAGGATGTCGAGCGCGTCCACGCCCTCCTCGACGACGTGCCCGGCGGGGAAGTAGGGCGGGTAGTACATGAGGAACGGCACGTGGATCAGCTCCTCGCGGAGCGACTGCCCGTGGCCGATGCGCCCGTGGTCCCACAGCTCCTCGCCGTGGTCCGACACCAGGATCAGCATCGTGTTGCCGTCGAGGCCGCGCTTCTTCATCTCGTCGACGAGCTTGCCCAGCACGTGGTCGTTGTAGGAGACGTCGCTGTCGTAGAGCGCCTGGATGCGCGTCTTGTCGCGCTCGGTGATCGACATCTTTCCGAGCACGATCTTCTCGAGCTGCGGGTCGAGGCACGCCTTCACGAACGGACCGCCGTAGGGGTTCGGGTCGTACTTCTTGATCCACGGCTCGTGGGCCCGCCACGAGACGTGCGAGTCGATGGTGCCGATGTAGAGGAAGAAGGGTTTGTCCTTTTGAGGGCCTCCGGCCCCCCCGTCCTTCGGCGGGGACCCCAGGCCGCGCTTCTCGTCGAGCGCCTTGAGCGCGTCGGAGAGCAGCGCGTCGGCGCTGAGGCCGCCGCCGTCGTGGATGTTGTTCCGGAGGTAGTCCCAGCCGTCGCCGAAGCCCCAGAAGGCGTCGATGAATCCATTGCCCATGATGCCGAGCGTGGTGCGCCCCGACGGGCGGATCGCGCGCGCCAGAGTGGTGAGCTTCTCGAACGGCAGCTTCGCCTTCTCGGGGATCATCTGGTGCACGCCCGGGTAGGTGGAGGTCCAGATCGAGGCGTGCGAGACGCGCGACTCGTTGCCCTGCGTGTAGGCGACGCGGAACACCGTCGAGCGCTTCTGAAGCTCGTCGAACACCGGCGTCTCGACGCGGCTTCGCGGGTTGTAGAAGCGGTACTTGTCGGCGCGCGTGTCGTCGGTGAGCCAGACGATGACGTTCTTTGGCGGCACCGCCGCCGCGCGCTTGGGCGCCGGGCCATCGGCGAGGAGATCGGCGCGTCTCAGCGTCGAGGCCGCGCAGCTGCCCGTCGCCGCGAGGTCGAGGCGCACGAAGCGACCGGCGAGCGCCCCGAGATCGAGCGGCGTGCCGTCGAGCTTCACCTCGCTCTCGCCGAGGCCCTCGGCGCGCGCGGTCACCTTGCAGCCGGCCCCGTCGCCCGTCGCGATGAGCGCGCCGCCCTGCGGGACGTAGGCGTAGAAGGCGACGCCGCTGTCCTTCGGGATCGCGATGCCGCCGGCCGACAGCGTCGGGGGATCGGCCTTGGCGGGCGCGGTGCCGCCGACCTGGATGAACTCGACCGCCGCGGCGCCGCGGGGCTCGTTGCCGAGCTTGCCGAGCTTGGCGAAGGTGAACAGCAGCGTGTCCTCGCCGGCGGCGAGCGCGCCGTCGGGCAGCGGCACCGACACCACCTGCCAGCCCTGCTTGAGGCCGACCGCCGCCGACGACTTGCCGTGCGCGGCGATCTTCACCGACGAGGCGGCCGGCGCCTTGAGCCCGAGGTAGACCACCTTCGCCTGCGCCTGCGCCGCGGTGAGCGGCACCTCCAGGCGCGCCGAGGCGAGCGCCACCGCCACCTTGCGCTTGTCCTCGACGGAGCGCAGCCGCCACGTCGCCAGCGGCCGCTGGAAGTGGACGTAGCGCGCGAAGCCGGACGAGCCGGCCTCGATGTAGAGGCCGCCGCGGCGCTGAAGGTGCGCGAGCGGTCGGTTGTCGACGAGGGAGAAGACGGGGTGGCGCTCGGCGCGCGCGGCGGGAGCGAGCGCGAGGGCGGCGAGGACGAGGGCGGCGGATCTCATCAGGCGCGGCAGCTTAATCGAGCGGACCGCCCGCCGCCAGTGCCCGGGCGCCGCTACTCGAAGACGCGATCGATCAGCAGCTTGGGGCCCGGCCCGACGGTGGCGCCGACCATGAACGCGTGCAGGTAGTCGGCGCGCGGCTTGGCGCCCAGCTTGCGGCCGACCGCGGCGACCGTGACCTCGCCCGCCGGGGGCGCGTCGAGGTGGTACTTGCCGTCGGCGTCGGTGATGGTGAGGATGCGGTGCTCGCCCGACTGAAGCATCACGCGCTGCCCGGCGAGCGGCTTGCCGAGGCGATCGGCCACGGTGCCGGAGAGCTGCTGCGCCCCCTTGTCGAGCGCGCGCCGCCGCACGAAGGGCACCGCGAAGACGCGATCGAACCACAGGTCGACGGCGAGCCACTGCGCCTGGCAGGCCGTGTCGTCGCCGCCGCACTCCTGCGACAGCTTCACGGCCGAGCCGGCGAGGTTCGTCTTGCGGTTCAGGCCCACCGTCACCACCAGCTTCTTGCCCTCGGTGACGCCGGGGATCGGCGCGGACAGATCGAGCGCCAGGTCGAGGCGCGGCGGCGGTCCGCCGGCCGCCACGTCGGACAGCTCGTCGCCCAGCTCGAAGCCGGCGCGGTCGCCGTACTGCCACTCGCCGATCGCGACGGCGCGCCCGCGCTCCGGCACCGCGCTCGGCCCGCCGAACGGATCCACCCGCAGCAGCATCGCGCAGGTGGTGGCGGGCAGCTTCGCCCCGCTCACGGGGGCGCCGCTCTCGGCGCACTTGCGCAGCTCGCTCGCCGGGAGGATGACCGGCGCGCCCGTGAGGTCGATCCGCCACGCGCCGACGCCGGGGCTCGGCTCGTCGACGACCAGCTGGGCGTCGAGCGCCGCCACCACCGCCAGCTCGTCCGGCTTGCCGTCCCATTCCCAGCGGCCGCCCGCCGGCACCGTCACGACGGCGGCGTCGTTGAAGACGATGCCGTTCTTCGCGCCGGCGAGCGTCGTCAGGGTGAGGCCCCAGCGATCGCCCGGCTCGACCCACGCCTTGGAGCCGGCGCCGGGCGGCGTCACGACGTAGCCGAGCGGCAGCGCGGCGATGGTGGCACGGTGGGTGGCGCAGGCGCTCGCCGCGCGCGCCTCGGCCCGCTTGAGCTGGCCCTGCGCGTCGCGCAGCGCCGCCTGGTGCTTGCCGCGGTTCGCGCCGTCAGTGGCGGCGAGGTTGTCCTCGACCTGCGCGATCGCGCGCCACTGCGCCGCCTGCGCGCGCGCGTCGCCGCACTCGGTGGCGGCCGCCGCTCCGTCGAGCGCCAGCGTGAAGGGAAAGAGAAAAACTAGGGCAGAAGCCCGAAGCCGAGTCTGCTGCATTGGTAGGACCCTCCGAGCCCCATACACGAGTTCTGATCCAGCACGATTCGCTGGTCGCAGAGGTTCTGCGTCTCGCTGATCGCGCTCCACACCGGGACGGTCTTGCGCACCTGCGTCGGGTAGACGAACCCGACCGGCGTCGGGTCGCATTTCCAGTCGGAGCCCTGGCGCTGCGTCGTGCCCAGCCAGGTGTAGGACTTGCCGTCGCACATCGACATCGAGGTGCAGCGGTAGAGCGGCTGCGCCGCCGGCGTGGGAGCCTTCTCGAACACGCGGAACGAGTTCTTCTGCGTCGCCATGTAGCCGGGGGGCGGGATCTCGCCGACGCGCAGGTAGGTGTGGTGCTGGTCGGTCATCGAGTAGTACTCGTTGAGCACGATCGCGCGCGGGTACGGGCAGTCGTCGTCGTCGAGGCCGCCGCAGCTCGACGGACAGCAGCCGTCGTCCATCGTGCCGCACACCGCGCCGTTGCACGACCGGAAGCCGTCGCGGACCGCCCAGTAGATGTCACCGCCGTCGTTGGCGTGGCTCGAGAAGACCAGCCCGCAGCCGTCGGGGGTGATGGAGAGCTTGCTGCCGCCCGCGAGGTCGATGCCCTGCAGCAGCGACGCGTTGCCGGTCGGCGTGCCCGCGCCGTCGAGGTGGACGAACGCCGCCTCGGGGTGCGACGGCAGCGACAGGTTGACCATGTACATCGCGTTCGACGCGCGGCCCACCGACGGCGAGCCCCAGGCCAGGCCGGGGGGCAGCCCGCCGAGCAGCATCGGCGTGGTCCAGCCGTCGATCATGTTGGCGCGGTCCGCCGCGTAGATGGCCACCAGGGGATCTCCCGCGGCGGGCGAGTAGCGGTCGCTCTGCAGGTACATGTGCATTCCGCTCGGCGAGAGCACCGGGTGGCCGTCGTGCGTGGGCTTGTTGCCCCCGAATCCGATGTTCGGCGCGAGGTCGGGAGGATCGAAGGCGCCCATCTGGTTGAAGCGCGTGCCGAGGATGTCGATCCTCATCCCCGGATCCAAGCGGTCGGAGGCGAGGTAGAAGTTCACGCTGTCGAGGGTGAAGGGATCGAAATCGTCCTGGGCGCTGTTGAACGGCGGGCCGAGGTTCGTGACCGTCGTGAACGCCGTCGTCGGGTCGTTCGAGGCGCGCCTGGCCGAGTAGACGTCGAAGCCGCCGATCGCGCCCGGCCCCTTCCGATCGGAGGCGAAGTAGAGCGTCGTGCCGTCGGCGGCGAAGAAGGGCGAGTCCTCCGCGGTCATCGGCTGGTTGACGCCACCGACGGGGAAGGGCGTTCCGAAGTGGGGCACGAAGTCGAGGCTGGTGAGCGCGTCGCCGCACGAGAGGCACTTGTTCATCGCGCAGTAGCTCCCGCCCGCGCAGTCCTGGATGGCGTTGCAGCCGCTGGCGCAGTGGTCGCCGGCGCAGATGTACGGGTCGCACTCCACGTTCGTCGCCACGCACTGGCCCTTCACGCACGCGGACGACGTCTGCACGCCGAATGAGCACACCTGCGCCGGGCAGGTCATCGGCTGCCCGACGCACTGCTTGCCGACGCACCGGCCGTTGAGCATGCACGCGTCGCCGGTGTCGCACGGATCGCCGTCGTGGACGCAGCCCGTCGGCCCACCGTCGGGCAGCGAGCCGGTCGAGCACTGGCCGGCCAGGCTGCCGGCCGAGCCGCCGAAGCGGAAGTGGCCCGCGCAGCCCTCGTCGGGCGAGGCGCAGCGCCAGCCGAGCTCCGAGGTGATGCACCGCTCGCCCGCGGCGGCGTTGCAGCGCGTGTCGTCGCCGCCGCAGTCGAAGGCCTTGTCGGGGAAGCAGCCGGCCGCCGCGAGGGCCACGCCGGCGAGGGCGATCCGGATCGCGCGCATCACCGCGCCTCCTTCGAGAGGTGGGCGATCTGCATCCGCAGCAGCTGGCGCAGCGGCTCGTCGCCCTGCGACTGCTGCATGTAGTCCTGGAGCTTCTCGGGCTGCGGCGGCGCGTCGGCCCGCGTGGCGACGGCGAACACGATCGCCGCGGCGACGAGCGCCACGCCGGCGCCCGCCGCGAGCCCGATCCCGACGTTGGTGTACAGCCTGGCGTTCGAGAGCTGGCCGGAAAAGTCGGTCTCGGTGTGCGCGCCGTCGGCGCTGCCCGAGGCGGAGGAGGCCATCCCGAACATCGCCCCCGAGCCCGCGCCGAGCGCGAGCGCCGTGCCGGCGAGCGCCCACCCACCCTTGCTCTTCCACCACGGCTTGGGCGCCGGCGGGGGCGGCGGCGCGGGCGGCGGCGGCGGCGGCGCGAGCTTCCGGCCGGTCAGCACGGCGATGCGCCCCTGCACCTCGCCCTCCTCGCCCGAGTTCGGGTTCTCCTTCAAGAAGCGCTCGTAGCTCTCGACGGCGCGCGCGGTGTCGCCCGTCTCCTCCTGGCAGACGCCGATGTCGTACCAGAGCTTCGGGTCGTCCTTCGCCCGCTGCGCCGCCTGGTACTCCCGGAGCGCGTCGGCGAACTGCTTCGCCTCCTGGAGTCGCTTGCCCTCGCCGACGTGGAACGTCGCCTCCAGGTCGGAGACGTGGGCCTTGAGCTGGTCGCCCTGCGTCGCCTTGTCGCCGGCCTCGACGAGGTAGCGCTTGTAGGCCCCCGTCGCGAGCAGGATCTTGCCGAGCGCCTCCTGGCACTCGCCGATGTGGAGCGAGTTGTCGGGGTTGGGGGCGATCGCCTGGGCGGTGCTGAACTGGGCGATCGCCTCCTCGAACATGCCCTGGCTCTCCAGCTCGAGGGCGCGCTGCACGATCGCCTCGGCCTTCTTCTCGGGACTCGGGGGAGCGGGCTTTCCGGCGAAGGCGGTCGCGGCCGTCCCGACGAGGATCGCGACGCCGATGGCGCGGCCTCGCCACGGATCGGCGCTTCCTCGGCCCTTGTTCGCTCCGCTCACGTCGCTTCGCTCGGGCTCGGGTCGCATGGTGGCGCCGAGAGTAACCACACTCGGCGCGGGCGGGCAAGCCGCCGGTCCCGTCGCTGGCGGGCGCTCGCACCGACGTACAGCGCGCGTGAAAGTGGTAGTGTCCACGACATGCGCCATGTCCGGTGGTGCCTTCTATTCGTCTGCGCTTCTCCCGCCCTCGCCCGACCTCCACGGCCAGCGCTCACCGACGCCGCCGCCGGCGCGCTCGGAAAGGGGGCGGTGTTCGTCGTGCCGTCCGACAACCTCGCCATCCCGCTCGGCGGCGGCAAGGGCGTGCCGTTCCTCGCGCCCGCGCCGCAGGCGCTCGAGCTGCTCGCCGTCCCCTCCGACGGCGACGCGCTCCTCTCGGTCGACGGCGAGGTCTACCGCCTGCACGGCACCGCGCTGTCGTCGGTGGCGTCGCAGGTGGGGGCGCAGGCGGCGGCGAGCGCGGATGGCAAGGTGATCGTCGGCATCGAGGACAAGAAGGCGATCAAGGTGACCGTCGGCGCCGCGTCGCGCGTGGTGCACCACCACCGCGAGGGGCGCTGGGAGCTGGAGCGGCCGTACGTCACCCCCGACGGTCGCTTCGCGCTCGTCACGCTGCGCGACTACGAGAACCCGAACCTCGACGAGTTCTCCTTCCTCAGCATCGACACCAAGGGCGGCGAGCCGGAGGAGATCGCGCTGTCGAAGACCTTCGCCCCGGACGTGCTGCGCGTCGGCATCTCGAACGACCAGGTGCTCCTCCGCATGCTTGCGCAGGAGAGCGACGAGCAGGGCGCGCCGGTGACGCGGGACGCCGGGCTGGTGATCTTCGACTTCCGCACGCGCAAGCTGTCGCCCGCGCCCGAGGAGCTGCGCGCCGGCCTCGCGTCGCCCAAGGCGGGCCACCTGCTGATGCCCGGCCCGACGGTGTGGGGCGACGGACGCCAGTGCAGCGGCGACGAGACGACCGTGCTGCTGAAGGACACGAAGTGGGCGCGCACG
>JAJXSP010000301.1 GCA_021784515.1 Myxococcales bacterium
CCCACAGCCCCGACGGGCTCAAGCTCACCTACACCTTCGAGCTGTACTCCGACCAGATCCTCACGCAGCTCGTCGAGGCGTCGAAGAACCCGATCGCCGAGGGCGGGATGGGCGAGACGAGCTACAACGTCACCACCGACCTGACGGCCTTCGCGAACTACTACTGGCGCGCCAAGGCCACCGACGAGCAGAACCTCGACGGGCCGTGGTCCAAGACGGCGCGCTTCTCGGTGTTCCCGAACAACCCGCCGCCGACGCCGCCGACGATCACCAGCCCGAAGGACGGCGAGCGCGTGAAGACGCGCATGCCCACCTTTATGTTCGGCGGCTCGCAGGACCTCGAGGGCGAGCCGATCACCTACGAGTGCGATCTCGATACGGTCAACACCTTCGACTCGATGGCGAAGCAGTCGATCACCGGCCTTCCGCCCGACCAGCAGGACGCGTCGACGTGGATGCCGCCGATGACGCTCACCGAGGACCAGCACTACTGGCTGCGCTGCCGGGCCAAGGTCCCGTCGGGCTCGTCCACCTGGACCATCATCACCTTCGTCGTCGCGGTGAACGATGATCCGCCGTCGGTGCCGACGCTGACCAACCCGTCGATGGGCGGCATGGCTTCGAGCCCGGTGGTGCGCTTCACCTGGGTGAACTCGACCGACCCGACCGACCTGCCGCTGCACTACGACGTCCAGGTCTTTTCCGACTCGGGGCTGACGCAGATGGTGGGCATGGCGACGGGCGGCGACGGCCCGACCGGCGTCACCATCGACAGCCTCAACCCCGGCACCTTCTGGTGGCGCGCCCGCGCGGTGGACGACCTCAACGCCGCGAGCGACTACTCGCCGCCCAACCAGTTCACCGTCAGCGGCTACACCGTCATCCCGACGGTGACGACGGGGTGCGGCTGCCACGTCGGCGCCACGCCCGCGCGCCCGCCGCTCGCCGTCGCCGTGCTCGGGCTCCTCGGGCTGGCGCTCGTCGTGCGCCGCCGCCGCCGCTAGCTCTCACTCCCCCAGCAGCTCGTCGAGCGTCACCGATCGCAGGCCTCGCGCCTCCATTGCGTCGAGCAGGCGCGCGAGGAGCTCGGTGCAGATTGGCGCGCGGCCGCCGCGCTCGGCGGCGTCGTGGAGGACGAGGATCGCGCCCGGGCGCAGCGCGCGGGAAAGCCGCGCGAGCGAGCCCTCGACGGTGGCACGCGTTACGCCGTCGCGGGCGCTGGCCGTCCAGGCGACGATCTCCAGCCGCGCCCGGCGCGCCGCCTCGGCGACCGGTGGCGAGATGAGCCCCACCGGCGGGCGAAACCAGCGCGGTCGCGTCCCCGCGGCGCGCTCGACGATGTCGCCGGCACGCGCCAGCTCGTCGGTGAGCCGCCCCGCCGCCAACGCCGGCGTCCGCCACGCGTGGTGCAGCGAGTGGTTGCCGAGCCCGTGACCGCGCCGCGCGATCTCCGCCACGAGATCCGGGTGGCGCTCGGCGCGCGCGCCGATGACGAAGAAGGTCGCGCGGTGGCCGCGGGCGTCGAGGAGGTCGAGCACGCGCCGCGTGTGCACCGGGTCGGGCCCGTCGTCGAAGGTGAGCGCCACCGTCGGGGAGTCGCCGATTCCGGCGAGGATCGGGCGCGCGAACACGCCGGAGGCGGGCACGAACACGCCCACGCCCACCGTCGCCAGGAGGGCGGCGAGCGCCACCGCGAGCGCCCACCATGGCATCGATGCGCCCGCGAGCCGCATAGCCGAGAGAGCGGCCGCGCCGGCACACGAGGCGACGAGCAGGGCGCGCCCCCACGCCGAAGCCCGCACGGCGCGGTGGGCGGTCGAGGGCGCTCGCATGGCGCCTGTTTGACACGCGGGCCGGCCCCTGTAAATCCGCTTCCATGACGACATGCCCGTTGCGTGGCCCGGCCCGACGACTACAATCCGCAGCCGACATGCGCCGGGCGTTGGTGACCGGGGGTACCCGGGGAATCGGGCTCGCGATCGCCCGTCGCCTTGCCCGCGACGGGCTCGCGGTGACGGCGACGTTCGCCCACGACGAGGCGGGCGCTCGCGCCGCCGAACAGGCTGCCCGCGCCGAGGGGCTCGACGTGACGGCCGCGCGCTGCGACGTCGCCGACTCGGCGGCCGTGGAGGCGCTCTTCGCGGACCGGCGCGCCGCGAGCCTCGACACCGACGTGCACGTGCACGCCGCCGGCATCACCCGCGACAAGCTCCTCATGATGATGCCCGACCGCGACTTCGACGAGGTGGTCGCGGTGCACCTTCGCGGCGGCTTCCTCTCGGCGAAGCACGCGATGCGCTCGATGATCGCGCACCGCTGGGGGCGGATCGTCTCGATCGTCTCGCCGACGGCGCAGCTCGGGCGCGCCGGCCAGACCAACTACGGTGCCGCGAAGGCAGGCCTCGTCGGGCTGACCCGCTCGCTGGCGCGCGAGGTGGCGCGCTTCCGCATCACCGTCAACGCGGTGTGCGCCGGGCTCGTCGACACCGCGCTCACCGCCGAACTGCCCGCGGAGGTGCGCGCCGAGATGCTCGCGGCGATCCCCCTCGGGCGCCCCGGCCGCCCAGAAGAGGTGGCCGCGGCCGTTTCCTGGTTGTGCTCCGACGGCGCCTCCTACGTCACCGGGCAGGTGCTCGGCGTCGACGGCGGCCTCACTTGACGGCGCGCGCACGCGGCGCGCCGGAGGGAAGTGCTTGGATAACTTGAAGAGCCAGATCAAGGAGCTGATCATCTCCAGCCTCAACCTCGAGGACGTCACGCCCGAGTCCATCGACGACGCGGCGCCGCTGTTCCAGGAGGGCCTCGGCCTCGACTCGATCGACGCGCTCGAGCTGGCGGTGGCCATCGAGCGCAAGTTCCGGGTGACGATCCCCGACGAGGCGGTCGGCAAGCGCGCCTTCTCGTCGGTGAACGCGCTGACCGACTACGTCGCCGCCCACCTGCCCGGATGACCCCCGCTCCGCGCCGCGCGCTCGTCGCGTTCGCGCTCCTCGGGCTGCTCCCGTCGCCGGCGCGCGCCGCCGACGTCGACGCGCTGCTGGGACGGCTCGACGCGCAGGCGAAGACGGTGCAGACGCTCGCCGGCGAGTTCTCGCAACGGAACCGCATCAAGCTGTTCAAGCAGGTCGTGACCAGCCACGGGCGCTTCTACTTCCAGCGCCCGCGCCGCATCCGATGGGAGTACCTCGACCCCGACCCCTCGACGCTGATCCTCGACGGCGGGACGGCGACGCTCCGCACGCCGGGTGCGCCGCCGCAGGTGTTCGACCTCGCCCGCGACGCGGTGATGCGTACCGTGTTCGACCAGCTGCTCTTGTGGCTCGGCGGGGGCGCGCTCACGCAGGCGAAGGCCGACTACGACCTCACCGCCGCCGGCACCACCGACGAGCCGATCCTGATCCTGGTGCCGAAGCCCGGCGGGCCGATCGCCAAGGCCTTTTCCCGGATCGAGCTGCGCTTCGACCGTCGATTGCTGCTCCGCAGCATCCTGCTCCAGGAGGCGGGCGGCGACGAGAAGGAGATCACCTTCTCGAAGATGGAGCGGAACGTCGCGCTGCCGAAGGACGCCTTCAAGTAGGGCCGGGCGAGAGCTCGCCGGCAAAGACGCGGAGGAGGACTCCGTCGGCGCGGCGCACCAGCAGCGCGCCCTCGGCGTCGAGGTCCTCCGCCACCCCCGTGATGCGCTCGCGGCCGTTGTCCACCGAGACCGCGCGGCCGAGCAGGCGCGCGAAGCCCTTCCACGCCGCCACCACCGGCGCCGGGCCGTCGGCGACGAGCCGGTCGTGCCACGCCTCGAGCCGCTCGCACAGCGTGGCGACGAATGCCTCGCGATCGATCGCCGCGCCGGTGACGAGGGCGAGCGAGGTGGCGCGCGTCGCCAGCTCCTCCGGGAAGGCGTGCCCGTTGAGGTTCACGCCGATGCCCACGACGACAGCGTCCACCCGCTCGGCCGGCGGAGGCCGTGCCAGTAGCTCGCACAGGATGCCCGCCGCCTTGCGCCCGTCGAGCAGGAGATCGTTCGGCCACTTGAGGTCGGGTGCCGCGCCGAACGCGCGCGCCGTCTCGGCCACCGCCACCGCGGCGACCAGCGCGAGCGGCGGGGCGGCGCGAGGCGAGAGCGGCGGCCGCAGCACCGTCGAGAAGTAGAGGTTCTCTCCGGGCGGCGAGTGCCAGGTGCGGCCGAGGCGCCCGCGGCCCGCCGACTGCCCATCGGCGATCAGCACCGCGCCGTGCGGGGCGCCGGCGCGGGCCCACGCGAGCGCCTCGTCGTTGGTAGAGCGGCACTGACCGAGGAGCCGCAGCGCGCGCCCCACGGAGCGGGTGCGCAGCAGCGCGGCGATGCGCGCCTGGTCGACGTTATTGCTTTGCAGCATGGAGCTCGACCTCCAGGCTGAGGTCGGCCGCCGGCGCGGAGTGGGTGAGCGCGCCGGCCGAGATCCGATCGACGCCCGCCTCGGCGAAGGCGCGCACCGTGTCGAGGCGCACGCCGCCCGACACCTCGACCAGCGCCCGCCCGGCGGCCCGCCGCACCAGCTCGGCGGCTTGCTTCGGCGCAACATTGTCGAGCAGCACCACCTCCGCCCCGGCCGCGAGTGCCTCGTCGAGCTGGGCCGCCGTCGTCACCTCGACCTCCACGCGCAGCCCGTGCGGCGCCGCGGCGCGAGCCCTCCGCACCGCTCCGTCGACCGAGCCGCAGGCGGCGACGTGGTTGTCCTTGATCAGGATCCCCGAGGCCAGGTCGGCGCGGTGGTTCGCCGCGCCGCCCGCGCGCACCGCCGCCTTGTCGAGCGCGCGCCAGCCGGGGGCCGTCTTGCGCGTGTCCACCACGACGGCGCGCGTCCCCTCGACGGCGCGCACGAACGCGCGCGAAAGGGTGGCGATCCCCGAGAGGCGCTGGAGGAAGTTGAGCGCGGTGCGCTCGGCGCCCAGCACCGCGCGCGCCGGCCCCTCGACGAGCGCGACGGCGGTGCCGTGCGGCACGTCGTCGCCGTCGCCGCGGAGCGGCTCGAAGCGGATCGCGGGATCGACGCGCCGGAACACCTCGCGCGCCACCTCCATCCCGGCGAGGACGAGTTGCTGCTTTGCAACAATCTCCCCGCGCGCGGCCGCCCGCTCGTCGAGCACCGCCTCCGAGGTGACGTCGCCGCGCCCGAGGTCCTCCTCGAGGGCGAGATCGATCAGCACGAGCGTCGCGGGGGTGAGCCTCACCATTCCTCCATCGGCCAGCCGGCGCGCCGCGCGTGCCGCCGGAGCCGCGCGTCGGGGTTGATGACCTTTCGCACGCCGACGCGCAACAGCATCGGCAGGTCCGAGTAGCTGTCGGTGTAGAACCAGCTCGCGGCGATGTCCACGCCGCGCTCGCGCGCGAAGCGATCGGCCCACACCACCTTGCCTTCGCCGGCGCAGGCGGGCGGGACGTGGCGGCCGGTGAAGCGGCCGCCCTGCACGTCGAGGCGCGTGCAGAGCACGTGCTCGATGCCGAGGTGCTCGGCGAGCGGCTCGGCGACGTAGGGCGAGGAGCCCGACAGGATCGCCACCACGTGGCCTTCGCGCCGGTGGAAGTCGAGCGCGGCAAGCGCCTTGGGGGCGATCGCGCCGATCACCTCCTCGGCGAAGAAGGCGCGCGCCTTCTCGACCAGCTCCTCTTCGAGGTCGCCGGCCATGTCGGCGGTCACGATCCGCGTCACCGCCTCCATGTCGATCAGGGACAGCTTGTAGCGCGCGATCCAGGCGAACGAGCGGAGCGCCATCCACGCCGACATCTCGCCGCGGCGGCGGAGGTACTTCACCCATTGCGTGCCCGTGTTGCAACGCAGCAAGGTGCGGTCCATGTCGAAGAAGGCGGCGACGGTCGACATCTCGGCTAGCCGAAGAAGCTCCGATGGAGCGCTTCAATATAGAGGTTGCAGAGCGCGTGGAACAGCGTGCCGCCGAGCAGCGAGCCGGTGCGCGCGCGGATCAGGCCGAACACCAGCCCCGGGAAGAAGACGACGGCGGTGGCGGGGTTCTGCTGCACCGCAACATGGCAAAGCGCGAACAGCGCCGAGGCGGCGACGATCGGGCCGGCCACCGCGCCACCCCACCGACGGGCGGGCCACACCTCGGCCAGCCGTCCCTGCACGAAGCCGCGGAAGAAGAACTCCTCGGGGAGCGCCACCACGATCAGCTGCGACAGCGCCAGCTCCAGCGCGTCGGCGGGCAGCCGCGGGTGGAAGCGCGGCCACGGCACGCCCATTGCGCACGGCCCCGGGGCGAGGGCGCGCAGCGACGGGGCGGCGCAGGCGAAGCGCTGCCACGCGAGGTAGCCGGCGGCGAACAGCGGGAAGAGGACGGCGACCGCGATCGCCGTGGCGAGGAGGCTCCTGCCGACGGGGCGCGCGGTGGCGCCGTACCGCCCGAGGTCGTGGCGTCGCAGCACGAACGCCGGGACGTAGAGCAGCAGCCCGGCGATGATCGCCGCGTACACGTTCCGCAGCGCGCCGACCGGGTACAGCGCCGCGGCGAGCCCGGTGGCGACGACGAACGCGCCGCCGACCTCGACGGCGACGCGGCGCGGGGTGGCCGGGGCGGGAGCGGCGAGCGGCTTCACGAGGGAGGGAGCATGCGCGCGCGGCGTCGCTTCAGCCAGCGCGCGGCGGGGCTACATCGCGGCGGGGAGGATCTCGACGATCGTCACGGCGCCCGGCTGCACCGGGATGGTGTAGCTGCCGAGGGTCTTCGCCGCGCCGCTGCCGACGACGCCGGTGGCGGCGACGGTGGCGAGTCCGGGCGGCACGTTGAGCGAAACGAACGTGCCGTTCTTCGGGTTCGTCCAGTGCAGGACGCGCGTGGGGAGGTCCTGATCGGTGAAGTAGAACGTGTTCGCGTCGGAGTCGTAGGTCATCGTTGTCATCGACACCGCGACGCGCGCGTCGCCGGTTTCGCTGTTCTTGCAGTCCCGCACTGCGCCGGCGAGCACGCCCTTGGTCTCATCGGGGATGATGCTGACGAGGCCGGGGATCGCCTCGCGCGTCGAGGTCTTGACCGCGACGGGGTTGGCGTCGTCGAAGTTGCGGTTGAACTCGTAGGCGGGGATGGTCTCGACGGGGTTGCCGTTGGAGATCGCCATGCCGCCGGAGTTGCCGCGGATGATCCGGTAGGGGGCTCCGGCCGGGATGGTGATCGAGTACATGCCGTCCTTGTCCGACGGCGCCTTGGTCGTGGCGATCGCCTTCATCGGATCGGGCACGTCAGCGGCGTCCTTCCAGATGTAGACCGTCGCGCCGACGACGATGTTGTCATCCTGGAAGTCGGTGATCTTTCCCGTGACGACCGTGTCCATCATCGGGCCGGGCGGGTCCTTGCGCGAGCCGAGGCAGGAGAAGTCCGCCGGCTGCGCCATCCCCATCACCGTCACGCTCAGCGGCGGCGACTGGACGGCCATGGCCATGTCCAGGCTGCTGGCGCTGCCGCTGCCTCCGCCGCAACCGGCGAGGGGCAGCGCGAAGAGCAGGGTGGAAAGGAAGCGATTCATGGCGGTCTCCTCGGCGAGTGGGCGGAGTGTCGCCGAGCAGCCGCGCTGCCGTCAAGGATGGGTCAGTGGGCAGGCGGGCGGCCCCAGGTCGCCAGCTGGATCATCGTGCCCACCACCTCGGGCGCCTCGCGCGGGCCGAGGGAGTTGGTCTCCTCGTAGTGGTGGCCGGCGGCCTGGTGGATGTAGGGCGCCGCCGGATCGACGACGAAGTCGTAGGGCGGGATGATGTAGCCGAGGAAGTCGAGGGTGAGGCCGAAGATCATGCGGTGTTCCGGCGCGCCGCCCATCAGG
>JAJXSP010000302.1 GCA_021784515.1 Myxococcales bacterium
GGAGCTGCACACGCCGATCGCGTGCGAGCAGGGCCTGCGCTTCGCGATTCGCGAAGGCGGCCGCACCGTCGGTGCCGGCGTTGTCGCGAAGATCATCGAGTAGTCGGACAGGGACGGCTCTCGGCGTCTGCGCCGAAGTCCGTTCCCCCAGACGGTAGGAAATAGATCATGGCGCGCGGAAATCGGGTGCTCGTGCAGCTCGAGTGCAAGGACTGCAAAGAGCGCAACTACCACACGAACAAGAACAAGCGGACGACGCCGGACAAGCTCGAGTTCTCGAAGTACTGCCCGCGCTGCCGCAAGCACACCTCCCACAAGGAGACCAAGTAGCCCAACGCCCGGGGTCGTCCCGGGCTTTAGGCCAGTAGCTCTAATTGGTAGAGCAGCGGACTCCAAATCCGCGGGATGGGGGTTCGAATCCCTCCTGGCCTGCCGCTCCAACCTGAGGTATCCCAAGGGACATGGAACGCAAGTGGACCTATGTAATGTTCGCCGGTGGAGGGCTGGTACTCGCGTACCTGCTCCTCAAGGTCGGCGATTGGGCCTGGGGCTTCTACGGCACCAAGCCCAATGAACTGCTTATCGACGGCGTCGCGTTCCTCGTCGCCGGCACCGCGTCGGTCATCGCCCTGCGCAACGAGCAGGTATTCCTGCTCGCCTCCGAGGTCACCACCGAGCTGAACAAGGTGACCTGGCCCACCCGCAAGGAGACCTTCGCCGCCACCGTCGTCGTCATCGTCACGGTCATCGTTTCGTCGATCTTCCTCGGGATCTTCGACTCGTTGTGGGCGTGGCTGACGCGGCTACTCTTCAACGGCTAGTGGGGGCGGTCGAGTCCATGGCGATGAAATGGTATGTCGTGCACACCTACTCGGGGCACGAGAACAAGGCGAAGCTTTCCCTGCAGGAGCACGTCAAGCAGAAGGGGATGGAGTCGCAGTTCGGCGACGTCCTGATCCCGATCGAGAGCGTGCTCGAGATGAAGGCCGGCCAGCGCCGCACCACCACGCGCAAGCTCTACCACGGCTACATGTTCGTGCAGATGGAGCTGAACGAGGCGACCTACCACCTCGTCAAGAACACGCCGAAGATCACCGGTTTCCTCGGTGGCAACAACCCCTCGCCAGTCCCTGAGAGGGAGATCTCGGCGATCAACACCCAGATGAGCGAGGGGACGAAGGCGCCCAAGGCCAAGATCAAGTTCGATGAGGGCGAGAACATCCGCGTCGTCGACGGCCCGTTCGCCAACTTCGCGGGGATCGTCGAAGAGGTGAAGCCCGAGAAGCAAAAGCTCCGCGTCCGGGTCTCCATCTTCGGCCGCGCCACCCCGGTCGAACTCGACTTCGCCCAGGTCGAAAAGGCGTAGTCGCCAACAAGGCGCGACGGGGATGGCGCCCCGGAACCGAGCCATCCGGCTCCCGCGTTAGCCCCGAGGCCCGCGGTGCTCTGCACCGGATCGGCGGCCCCCGAGCGGAGCGCGCTCCGGCAGCTCGGGCACCGTGGCGGACGTCGACGCCCCGGCCGATCGGGTGGCAGGAAACGATTTTTCGCTTGCTTTTTTTTTGAACCTGATCCACAAACGCGCACCCCAGCGGTCCCCCGTGCGGAGCGGACGAACATGAAGAAGGTCACCGGTCAGATCAAGCTCCAGGTCCCCGCCGGCAAGGCGAACCCCTCGCCTCCCGTCGGTCCCGCGCTCGGCCAGCACGGCGTGAACATCATGGAGTTCTGCAAGTCGTTCAACGCCAGGACGAAGGCGCAGGAGGGCGACGGCCTGATCATCCCCGTGGTGATCACCGTCTACTCCGATCGCTCCTTCACCTTCGAGACGAAGACGCCGCCGGCGTCGATCCTCCTGCTCAAGGCAGCGGGCGTCGAGAAGGGCTCGGGCAAGCCCAACAAGGACAAGGTCGGCAAGGTCACCGCCAAGCAGGTGCGGGACATCGCCCAGACGAAGATGCCCGACCTGAACACCACCAGCCTCGAGTCGGCGATCCGGACGGTGTCCGGCACCGCGCGCTCGATGGGCCTCGACATCGTCGGCTGACGGGAGGGCCCCGCGAAGCGGGGTGAGCGGAGCGAACGATGCCCGACCGAATGTCGAAGCGAAGCAAGACGAACCACGCGCCGCGGAACATCGCGGACGCTCGTGGGAGACGGAGAAAAAGCACATGAGCAAGGTCGGCAAGAAGTTCAAGCACGCCAGCAGCCTGGTCAACCGCGAGAAGCGCTACAGCCTCGCGGAAGGCTTCGACCTGCTGCCGCAGACGAAGATCTCGGAGAAGTTCGACGAGAGCGTGGACATCGCCGTCCGCCTCAGCGTCGACCCGAAGCACGCCGACCAGATGGTCCGCGGCGCGGTGAACCTTCCGCACGGCACCGGCAAGACCGTCCGCATCGCCGTCTTCGCCAAGGGTGACAAGGCGAAGGAGGCGATGGATGCGGGCGCCGATTTCGTCGGCGCCGAGGACCTCGTCAACAAGGTCGCCACCGAGAACTGGCTCGACTTCGACGCCGTCGTCGCCACGCCCGACATGATGGGCCTCGTCGGCCGCATCGGTCGCCAGCTCGGTCCGCGCGGCCTCATGCCGAACCCCAAGGTCGGCACCGTCACCTTCGACGTCGGCAAGGCGGTCCGCGAGCTCAAGGGCGGCCGCGTCGAGTTCCGCGTCGAGAAGGCGGGCATCGTCCACGCCCGCATCGGCAAGGCGTCCTTTGGCAGCACCAAGCTGCGCGAGAACGCCGCCACGCTCCTCGAGCTGCTGATGAAGCTGAAGCCAGCCACCGCCAAGGGCACGTACATGAGGTCGATCGTCGTGTCCACGACGATGGGCCCGGGCATCAAGCTGGACGCGAACGAGGTCGCCGCAGCGCACGAAACGCCTTAGCCAGACAGCACCTGTCGAAGACAGCAGGTGCCCTGCCTCCCGTCGGCCCGCTCGCTCGAGCGGAGCCGAGAGGAGGAGGGGCTTAATCGCCTGCCGAGACGGGTCGATGGAGCGCTTCGACGCTCCGCCGCCCGCCGGCACGCATCCCGGAGAGAACCATGGATCGGGGAACGAAGGAAGCGACGGTCGAGGAGCTGAAGGGCAAGCTGGCCAAGAGCACCTCGCTCGTGGTGGCCGACTACAAGGGCCTCACCGTCCCGGCGGTCACCTCCCTGCGCGACGAGTTCCGCAAGGCGCAGTGCGAGTACAAGGTCTACAAGAACACCCTTTTCAAGCGCGCCATCGCGGGCACTCCGATGGAGCCGCTGTCCAACCTCTTCGAAGGGACCACCGCGGTCATCTTCTCGTGGGAGTCGCCGTCGGCCCCCGCGAAGGTGGCCACGAAGTACGCCCGCGAGCAGGCCAAGTTCAAGCTCAAGGGTGCCTACTACGAGGGCACGGTCTTCGACGAGAAGGGCGTGGAGTCGCTCGCTGCGATGCCGGGCAAGGACGAGCTGCGCGCCAAGCTGCTCGCCACCCTGCAGGCGCCGGCCGCGGGCCTCGTCCGCACCCTCGCGGCGGGTCCGATGAACTTCATGTACCTGCTCGCCGCGCAGGAGAAGAAGCTGACGGGAGAGTAGCCCCCTTCCACTCCGCGTCTCGCGCTCCGCTCCTGGGAACTGGACGAGCGGGCGCAGCGCGGGGGCTGACCGAGGCAACAACCGATTGCCCCGAGCGGAGGCTCGCACAGCGAGCGGATGTCGAGGGGCGCACGTTTCCGAAGCGCAAGTTTCCGAAGAACGAAGAACGGAGAAAAGGACCATGGCTGACCTGCAGAAGATCGTCGACGAGCTGTCCGGCCTCACCGTCATGCAGATCGCGGAGCTGACCAAGCACCTCGAGGAGAAGTGGGGCGTCAAGGCCGCTCCCGTCGCCGTCGCGGGTGCCGTTGCCGCGCCGGGCGCCGGAGGTGGCGCTGCCGCCGAGAAGCCGGCCGAGCAGACCGAATTCACCGTCATCCTGTCGGGCGCCGGCTCGAACAAGATCCAGGTGATCAAGGCGATCCGCGAGATCACCAACCTCGGCCTCAAGGAGGCGAAGGACCTGGTCGACGGCGCGCCGAAGGAGATCAAGGCGGGCGTGTCGAAGGACGATGCCGAGGCGATCAAGAAGAAGATCACCGAGGCCGGCGGCACCGTCGAAGTCAAGTAAACCGCGTCTTCCCTCCTCCCCCCTGCGAATGGGGGGAGGCTCGCTCTTGTGAAAAAAAGGCGGGATGAGGAGACGACGGTTTAACTTGCAGCGGTTCCGGTCATCGGTCAGAGTTCGGTTCTCGTTTCGGGGCCACGCAGATTGGCTCGCCGGGGATTGTGTCTCCGGCGGGCCTTTCGTCGTAGCAGTGCCTTCTACCAACGGGACCGGCGGTCGGCACCACGGTCGGCTCCCGGCCGAGTGAGGAAAGGACGTAAATGGCTTCTGTGATCCAGAACAACTTCCGGGTTCGGAAGAACTACGCGAAGATCACCAAGATCATCGATATCCCGAACCTGATCGACATCCAGAAGCAGTCGTACGAGAAGTTCCTGCAGAAGGACATTCCCGCCGACCAGCGGGAGGACGTTGGCCTGCAGGGCGTCTTCAAGAGCGTCTTCCCGATCAAGGACTTCTCGGAGACTTCCTCGCTCGAGTTCGTCTCGTACAACTTCGACAAGCCGAAGTACGACGTCGACGAGTGCCGCCAGCGCGGCATGACGTTCGCGGCGCCGATCAAGGTCGTCATCCGCCTGGTCGTCTGGGACACCAACGAAGAGACCGGCTCCCAGTCGATCCGCGACGTGAAGGAGCAGGAGGTCTACTTCGGCGAGATCCCGCTGATGACGGACAACGGCACCTTCATCATCAACGGCACCGAGCGCGTCGTCGTCAGCCAGCTCCACCGCTCGCCGGGCGTCTTCTACGATCACGACAAGGGCAAGACCCACTCGTCGGGCAAGCTGCTGTACAGCGCCCGCGTGATCCCATACCGCGGCTCGTGGCTCGACTTCGAGTTCGACCCGAAGGACATCCTGCACGTGCGCATCGACCGCCGGCGCAAGCTTCATGCGACGGTGCTCCTGCGCGCGCTCGGCTACTCCACCGAGGAGCTGCTCAACTACTTCTACGCCACCGAAGCGATCTTCATCGACGACAAGAAGTACTGGAAGTCGGTGGAGTACGACCTCCTGCCCGGGCAGCGCGCGACGCGCGATATCCGCCACCCGGACAGCAAGGAGATCCTGGTCAAGAAGAACCGCAAGTTCACCAAGCAGGCGATCAAGAAGCTCCAGGACTCGAAGATCGATCGCCTTCCCGTCGAGGCGAACGAGGTCGAGGGCAAGGTCGCCGCGCACGACGTGATCGACGAGCAGACCGGCGAGGTGCTCCTCCAGTGCAACGAGGAGGTCACCGCCGCCAAGCTCGAGGAGCTGCGCGACCACGGCATCGCGGCGTTCAAGGTGCTGTTCATCGACGGGCTCAACGTCGGCAGCTATCTGCGCGACACGCTGATCGCCGACAAGCTCTCCACGCCGGACGAGGCGATCATGGAGATCTACCGGCGCCTGCGCCCCGGTGATCCGCCCACGCCCGAGACGGCCCAGACGCTCTTCGACAACCTGTTCTTCAACGCCGAGCGCTACGACCTCAGCAAGGTCGGCCGACTCAAGCTGAACTACAAGTTCAAGATCGACGAGCCGCTCGACAACTGCGTGCTCACCAAGCGCGACATCCTCGAGACCGTCCGCTACCTCATCGATCTCAAGAACGGCAAGGGCTCGATCGACGACATCGACCACCTCGGCAACCGCCGCGTGCGCGCCGTCGGCGAGCTGATGGAGAACCAGTACCGCATCGGCCTCGTGCGAATGGAGCGGGCGATCAAGGAGCGCATGAGCATGTCTCAGGAGATCGAGACGCTCATGCCGCACGACCTGATCAACGCGAAGCCGGTGTCGGCGGTCGTGAAGGAGTACTTCGGGTCGTCGCAGCTCTCGCAGTTCATGGACCAGACGAACCCGCTTTCCGAGGTCACGCACAAGCGGCGGCTCTCGGCCCTCGGGCCGGGCGGCCTGACCCGCGAGCGCGCCGGCTTCGAGGTGCGCGACGTTCACACCACGCACTACGGCCGCATCTGCCCCATCGAGACGCCGGAAGGTCCGAACATCGGCCTGATCGCGTCGCTGTCAACCTACGCACGCGTCAACGAGTTCGGATTCATCGAGACGCCGTACCGCAAGGTCGAAGACGGCCACGTCACCGACGAGGTCGAGTTCTACTCGGCGCTCCAGGAGGAGGGCCACTACATCGGGCAGTCGAACACGCCCCTCGACAAGAAGGGCAAGTTCACCACGCCGACGGTGTCGTCCCGCTACAACGGCGACTTCGTGATGGCGAAGCCCGAGGAAGTCAACCTGATGGACGTGTCGCCGAACCAGCTCGTGTCGGTGGCGGCCTCGCTCATCCCCTTCCTCGAGAACGACGACGCCAACCGCGCGCTCATGGGTTCGAACATGCAGCGCCAGGCGGTGCCGCTCATCAAGACCGCCGCGCCGCTCGTCGGCACCGGCATCGAGGGCATCGTCGCGCGCGACTCGGGCGTCACTCTCGTCGCCAAGCGCGAGGGCGTCGTCGAGTCGGTCGACGCCGCGCGCATCGTCGTGCGCCCGCTCGAGAACGACAAGGACGACCTGCTCTCGGCCAAGCCCGACATCTACTCGCTGATCAAGTTCCAGCGCTCCAACCAGAACACCTGCATCAACCAGAAGCCGATCGTCCAGAAGGGCGACCGCGTGCGGCCGGGCGACGTCATCGCCGACGGGCCGGCGACGGAGCAGGGCGAGCTGGCGCTCGGCCAGAACGTGATGGTCGCGTTCATGCCGTGGGGCGGCTACAACTTCGAGGACTCGATCCTCATCAGCGAGCGCCTGGTCAAGGACGACATCTTCACCTCGATCCACATCGAGGAGTTCGAGTGCGTCGCCCGCGACACCAAGCTCGGCAAGGAGGAGATCACCCGCGACATCCCGAACGTCGGCGAGGAGGCCCTCAAGGACCTCGACGAGTCGGGCATCGTGCGGATCGGCGCCGAGGTGAAGCCGGGCGACATCCTCGTCGGCAAGATCACGCCGAAGGGTGAGACCCAGCTCTCGCCCGAGGAGAAGCTGCTTCGCGCGATCTTCGGCGAGAAGGCGGGCGACGTGCGCGACTCGTCGCTGCGCGTCCCGCCCGGCGTGCAGGGCATCGTCATCAACGCCAAGGTCTTCTCGCGGAAGGGCACCGAGAAGGACGAGCGCGCCAAGGACATCGAGGACGCCGAGAAGGAGAAGCTCGTCACCGACCAGCGGGACGAGGTGAAGATCATCACCGACTCCTACTTCAACAAGATGCGCCGCCTGCTGCTCGGCAAGACGACGGCGGCGCGCCTGGTCGACGACAAGGGCAAGGTCCTCGCCGCCAAGGGCGTCAAGCTCGGCAACGAGGAGCTCGAGCAGATCCCGCAGCGCGCCTATCACGAGATCCAGGTGGTGGAGGGCGGTGGCAAGACCGAGGAGAAGCTCGAGCAGCTCCAGCAGCGCCTCGACGACGACATCCACGCCATCGAGTCGATGTACCGGGACAAGATCGCCAAGCTCACCAAGGGCGACGAGCTTCCCCCGGGCGTCATCAAGATGGTGAAGGTCTACGTCGCCATCAAGCGCAAGCTCTCCGTCGGCGACAAGATGGCCGGCCGCCACGGCAACAAGGGCGTAGTCTCGCGCATCCTCCCCGAGGAGGACATGCCGTACATGGAGGACGGGACGCCGGTCGACGTCGTC
>JAJXSP010000303.1 GCA_021784515.1 Myxococcales bacterium
ACGTGATGCGGATCGGCAAGGACGGCTCGCAGCTGAAGGCGCTCGCCGCGCAGCAGTCGTTCCCCGCCGGCGTGGCCGTCGACGCGCAGGCGATCTACTGGACGAGCGCGCTCGGCGGCAGCGTGCCGCGCGCCGCCCTCGACGGCGGAAACCCGGTGGTCCTCGCCGCCCACCAGGGCGGGCCGGGCGCGATCGCCGTCGACGCGATGGGCGTCACCTGGGCGGCGGCGGGCGACGAGGCGGTGCTCCGCGCGAACCTCGACGGGACGAGCCCGCTCACCGTTGCTGCAAAGCAGCAGGGCCTCGCCGGGCTGGCCGTCGGCGGCGGCTCGATCTGGTGGACCGCCGCGACCGCGGGCACGGTGCGGCGCGCCGACCTCGACGGGAAGAACGTCACCACCGTCGCCGCGATGCAGTCGGCGCCGGCGGGGATCGCGGTCGATGGGACGAGCGTGTATTGGACGCAGTCCGGCGCCGGGAAGGTGATGAAGGCGCCGCTCGGCGGCGGCATGGCCACCACCCTCGCCAGCGGGCAGGACGGCCCGTCGGGCATCGCCGTCGACGCGGGCGCCGTCTACTGGACCAACTCCGCCGGCGGCAGCGTCGGCAAGGCGGCGCTCGACGGCTCGAACCGCACCGTGCTGGCCGCCGGGCAGGCCGCGCCGCGCGCGATCGCCGTCGACGCGAGCCACGTCTACTGGACCACCTTCGTCGCCGCCGGCGCGGGCGGCGCGGTCGTGCGCGTGGCCAAGTGAGCCTGGACGGCGAGCGCCTCTACGCCGCGCTGCTCGACGAGATCCGCGCCGAGTTCCCGCGCTTCCGGCTGATCGTGAAGGACCGCTCCGTGCTGCAGCGCAGCATCGCCCGCGCCCTCGCGGCGCTGACGCTGGGCGCGCAGCGGCGCTACCTCACCGACTACGTCACCACCATCGGGGCGCGCGTCTACGTGCCGGCGGGGTGGGCCGATCGCGACCCGTTGGACCGCGTCATCACGCTCCGCCACGAGCGGGTCCACCTGCGTCAGTTCCGTCGCTGGACCCTGCCGGCGATGGCGCTCGGCTACCTCCTCCTGCCGCTGCCCGCCGGCCTCGCGTGGTGCCGCTACCGGCTGGAGCGCGCCGCCTACGAGGAGAGCCTCCGCGCGACCTTCGAGCTGCGCGGCCCGGAGGCGTTGTGCGACGCAGCATTCCGCGCCCGCGTCGTGGCCCAGTTCACCTCGGGCGCCTACGGCTGGATGTGGCCGTTCCGCCGCGCCATCGAGCGCTGGTACGACCGCACGGCGGTCGCCCTCGTCGGGTGAGCGATTGCGCCCGATCGGGCATCCGCTACCATGGCCCGCATGTCGCGCCCCGCCGCGCTCGCCGTCGCACTTCTTTTTGCGAACGCATCACGCGCCGACGAGCCCGTCCCCGCGCCGGCGGCGCAGGAGTCGTGGTCGCACTCGCGGCGCTTCGTGGCGGTGGGCGATCCGGCGGCGAAGCGCACGCGCGTCTTCCGCGTCGAGCCGGACGGGAGGCGCACGCCGACCTGGAGCATGAAGGGCTGGTTCCGCGTCTTCGCCCTCGCCGACGACGGCGAGCACCTCGTCACCGGCCACGACGGAATGGGGCTGCTCCCCGTCGAACACCCGCGCAACGAGGCGCTGCTCGTGTTCTTTCGCCGCGGCGTCGAGGTGGCGCGCGTGACGCTGCGCGATCTCCTCGGCGACGCGCCGCTGCGCCCGACCGCCTCGCACCTGTACTGGGGCCACTACGGCGGCCTCGACGAGCGCGGCCGCTTCTTCGTGGACACGGTGGATGGGCGGCGGCTCGCCTTCGACGTGATGACCGGCCGCCGCGTCGAGGGGAAGCGGTGAGACCGTGGCGCTGACCATCCCCGAGGTGCTCGGGCCGGGCGGGCTGCTCGCGCGCGCCATCCCCGGCTACGAGGCGCGGCCGGCGCAGCTCGAGATGGCGGGCGCGGTGGCGGGCGCGCTCAAGGCCAACCGCCCGCTGCTCGTCGAGGCGGGCACCGGCACGGGCAAGACGCTGGCGTACCTGGTGCCGGCGATCCTCTCGGGGCTCAAGGTGGTCGTCTCGACGGGGACGAAGAACCTCCAGGAGCAGATCCTCAAGAAGGACGTGCCGCTCCTGCAGGAGCACCTGCCCGTCCCGTTCACGGTCGCCGGGCTGAAGGGGATCTCGAACTACCTCTGCCTGCGGCGCTTCCGCGACCACGACGCGATGCTGCGCGCGCGCGGCGACGACACGCGGGAGCTCGCCGAGTTCCGCGAATGGTGCGATCGCACCAACAATGGCGACCGCGCCGAGCTGCCCGACCTCCCCGACGACTCGCCGCTGTGGCGCGAGGTGTCGGCGAACGCCGAGACGCGCATCGGCCCGCGCTGCGTCCACTTCGAGGACTGCTTCGTCACCCGCGCCCGCCGCGAGGCGCAGCGCGCCGACGTGCTGGTGGTGAACCACCACCTCTTCTTCGCCGACCTCGCGCTCAAGGCGCAGTGGCCGCAGGCGCAGCTCCTGCCGACGTACGAGGCGGTGATCTTCGACGAGGCGCACCAGCTCGAGGACGTGGCGACCGACTACTTCGGGCTGTCGGTGTCGTCGCTGCGCCTGGGCGGGCTCGCGCGCGACGTGCGCAAGGCGGTGGACGCGACGCACCTCGACGCGCGCGTCGACGGGGCGGCCGATCACCTCGAGAAGGTGGCCGATGCGCTGTGGACGGTGCTGCGCGCGCGCCTCCCGCGCGACGGGCGGTGCGCCGCCGGCGACGAGGTGTGGCGCGGCGAGCCGACGCACGCCTGGCACGAGGTGGACACCTCCCTCGAGGAGATCGAGGGCGCGTGCGGCGCCTCCCGCCCCGACACCGCCGACGGCGCCGAGGTGTGCGCCGCCCTCTCCCGCCGCGCCCGCGCCGCGCGTGACGACCTCGCCACGATCGCCGACCGCTCCGACCGCCGCCACGTCTACTGGGCGGAGACGCGCGGCCGCACCGTGCTGCTGCACGCCTCGCCGGTGGACGTCTCGGAGGCGATCCGCGAGAAGCTCCTCTCGCAGGTCGAGGCGGCGATCTTCACCTCGGCCACCCTCGCCGCCGGCGGCACCTTCGACTACGTGCGCGCGCGCCTCGGCCTGCAGACGGCGCTCGAGGCGCGGCTCGACTCGCCCTTCGACTACGCGCGCCAGGCGCTGCTCTACCTGCCGCGCGACCTGCCCGAGCCGCAGGAGCCGGCGTTCGCGGCGGCGGCGGCGGCGCGGATCGAGGCGCTGCTCGAAGCCAGCGACGGACGCGCCTTCCTGCTCTTCACCAGCCGGCAGAAGATGATGCAGCTGCACCAATTGTTGTGCGGGCGCATCAAGCGCTGGCCGGCGCTGCTCCAGGGCGAGCGGCCCAAGCACCTGCTCCTCGAGGAGTTCCGGCGTCGCCCGTCGGTGCTCTTCGCCACCGCCAGCTTCTGGGAGGGCGTGGACGTGGTGGGCGACGCGCTGCAGCTCGTGGTGATCGACAAGCTGCCCTTCTCGCCGCCCGACGATCCGCTGGTGGCCGCGCGCTGCCAGCGTCTCGAGGAGGAGGGGCAGGACCCCTTCGCCGCCTACCAGGTCCCGCGCGCGGCGCTGACGCTGGCGCAGGGCTTCGGGCGGCTCATCCGCCATCGCGGCGACCGCGGCGTGGTCGCGCTGCTCGACCGACGCGCCTCGACCCGCGGCTACGGGCGGCGCGTCCTGTCGTCGCTGCCGGAGGAGTGTCCGCGCACCGGCTCGCTCGATGACGTGCGCCGCTTCTTCGGTCGCGCCCTTGACCCGCCCGACGGGCGGCAGCTATAGAGGGTCGTGAGCGCGCTCGCCGTCGGTGCGGTGGTGGTCGCCTACCTCGCGGGGTCGATCCCGTTCGGCGTCCTGTTCGCACGCGCGCGCGGCATCGACCTGCGCACGGTCGGCTCCGGCAACATCGGTGCGACGAACGCCGCCCGCGCCCTCGGCCGCAAGATGGGCATCGTGGTGTTCTTGTGCGATGCAGCAAAAGGCTTCGGCCCGGTGCTCGCCGCGCGCCACTTCCTCGAGGGGCGCGTCGAGCACGGCCCGTGGGTGGTCGCCGCCGTCGGCGTCGCCGCCTTCCTCGGCCACCTCACCTCGCCGTTCCTCCTCGGCCGCGGGGGCAAGGGCGTGGCCACCGGCTTCGGCGTGTTCCTGGCGCTGGCCGCGGCGCCTGCCCTGATCGCGGGCGGGCTCTTCGTCGCGCTGTACGCCGCCACGCGCACCTCGTCAATCGGCTCGCTCGCCGGGGCGACCGCCGTCCCGCCGCTGCTCCACCTCTTCGGCGCGCCGCCGGCCTTCGTCGTCGCCGCCGCCGCGATGTGGGCGCTGATCGTGGTCAAGCACCGCGGCAACATCGCGCGCCTGCTCCGCCGGACCGAGAACAAGGTCTGATTCGGTCAGGCGCTCGACGACGCGGCGCCCGGGAGCAGCTCGACGAAGTGGCGCGCCACGCGCTCGCCGAGGAAGGCATCGATGTGCCCGGGCCACACCAGCGCGAGGATCCGCGACGCGCCCGCGCCGACGTACTCGTAGATCTGCGCCGGCCCGCCTTCGCGCTCAGCGCCGACCGAGCCCGCCGCCGCGCACTGCACGGTCTCGCGCCGCGCCAGCCGGAAGGGCAGCCCGCGATGGACGATGGACTCCGGCCCGTTCGCCTCGACGACCAGGTCGGCCGCCTCGTCGAGCACCATCGGGCTCTCGTCGCCCGGCCGAGCCACCAGCCAGCGCTCGCGCCCACCGTCGGCGAGCCGGTACACGCGCGTCACCCGCCCGTCGTCGTTCAGCGAGAGCACGCCCTCGACGAGGTAGTCCTCGCCGAGGTGGCTCACCACGTCGCCCGGCTGCAGGGTGTGGATGGTCCGCTCGCCGTCCGGGAGCGCCGGCACCGCGCGCACGCCGTCGAGCGAATGCGGCCCCTCGCCCCCCGGCTCCTCCGCCGTACGGGCCTGCTTCCAGATCGCCCAGGAAGCGAAGGACAGGCCGGCCACGATGGCGAGGATCACGAGCTCCACGACGAGGATTCTTCGGCGCGCGCCCCCCCCCGGTCAAGGCGCGCGCCGCGCCTCGCTCGTCGGCGCGCGCCCTTGACTTCGCCGTCGCGCACCGAATACAACCGCCGTTCGTTCCCGACGACGGAGGCACATGCTGGCGTCCGCACGCCCCCAGCCCGACGATTCCGTATTCTCGCTCCTCGATGACGATGGCCGGGTGGTCCCGGGCGGCCGGGCTCCGGCGCTCTCCGACGCCGACGCGCTGCGCCTCTTTCGCGGGCTGCTCCAGGTGCGGCTGGTCGACGAGCGGATGATGCGGCTGCAGCGGCAAGGCCGCCTCGGCTTCTACATGCTCTCGATGGGCGAGGAGGCGACCCACTTCGCCGTGCATGCCCTCCGCCCGACGGACTGGGTATTTCCCTCCTATCGCGAGCCGGGCGCCGCCTTCCACCGGGGTTATTCGCTGAAGGATTTCGTCAATCAGCTCTTCGGGAATGCGGAGGACCCGGCCAAGGGCCGGCAGATGCCGGTGCACCACTCCGCGCGCTGGCTGAACCTCGTTTCGATCTCCTCGCCCGTCGGCACGCAGATCCCGCAGGCGGTGGGAATGGCCTGGGCGGCGCGCATCTCCAAGCGCGACGACGTGGCCGTCACCTATTTCGGCGAAGGCACCTCCTCGACGGGCGAGTTCCACGTCGGGATGAACTTCGCGGGCGTGTACAAGGCGCCGGTGATCTTCATCTGCCGCAACAATGGCTGGGCGATCTCCACTGGCAAGGAGCGCCAGACCGCTTCCCAGGGATTCGCCGTCAAGGCGCAGGCCTACGGATTCCCCGGCGTGCGGGTGGACGGCAACGACCTCCTCGCCATCCTCGCGGTGATGGAGGACGCGGTAGCGCGCGCCCGCGCCGGCGAGGGCCCGACGCTGATCGAGGCGGTCACCTACCGTCGGGGCGGCCACTCCTCCTCCGACGATCCGAACGTCTATCGCGACCCGAACGAGCCCAAAGAATGGGAGCGCCGCGACCCGATCGAGCGCTGGAAGAAATACCTGGTTGGCCGCGGCCTCTACAGCGAGGCGGTGGAGCAGCAATATCGCAAGGAGATCGGCGAGGAGATCGCCGCCGCGCTCGCCCACGCCGAGCAGGTGGGGCCGCCCGCCGTCGAGACGCTCTTTCACGACGTGTTCGCGGAGATCCCGCCGCACCTCGAGGAACAAAAGGAGTACCTGCTCTCGCTCCCGCGCCCCACGAACCCCCACGGAGGCCATTGACTTGCCGGTCTGCAACATCATTCAAGCGGTGAACGACGCCCTGCGGATCGAGATGCGCCGCGACCCGCGGGTGGTGGTGCTCGGCGAGGACGTGGGCAAGTTCGGCGGCGTCTTCCGCGCCACCAATGGCCTGTTCGACGAGTTCGGCCCCGACCGCGTCTTCGACACCCCGCTCGCCGAGGCGGGGATCATCGGAGCGGCGATCGGAATGGCGCTGTACGGCCTGCGCCCGGTGCCGGAGATCCAGTTCGCCGACTTCATCTACCCGGCATTCGATCAGATCGTGAACGAGCTGGCGAAATTCCGCTATCGCTCGGGCGGGCAGTACACGGCGCCGGTGGTGATCCGCACCCCCTACGGCGGCGGCATCCGGGGCGGCCATTATCATTCGCAATCGCCCGAGGCCTATTTCGTCCACACTCCCGGGTTGAAGGTGGTCGTTCCCTCGAACCCCTACGACGCCAAAGGCCTGCTCCTCTCGGCGATGCGGGGCGAGGATCCGGTCATTTTCATGGAGCCGAAAAGGGTCTATCGCGCCGCGCGCGGCGAGGTGCCCGAGGGCGATTACACCGTTCCGCTCGGCTCGGCGAAGGTGGTGCGGCAGGGCGCGCAGGTCACGGTGCTGTGCTACGGCGCCATGGTCCACACCGTCCTCGAGGCGGCCGACCGCGTCGCCGGCGAGGGGTTCGACCCGGAGATCGTCGATCTCCGCACGCTGCTGCCGCTCGACACCGAGGCGGTGCTGGCGTCGGTGAAGAAGACCGGACGCGCGGTGATCGTCCACGAGGCGCCGAAGACATGCGGCTACGGCGCCGAGCTTTCGGCCCTCATCGCCGAAAAGGCGCTGTTGCACCTCGAGGCGCCGATCGCCCGAGTGACGGGCTTCGACACGCCGTTCCCGTACAGCCTCGAGAACGAATACCTGCCTTCGCCCGAGCGGGTGGCCAAGGCAATCCGCGACACCGCGACGTTCTAGCTCCCTTTTCTGGCCCCGTTTTCCCGGAGGCGATCCATGGCATTCGAGTTCCGGCTCCCCGACATCGGCGAGGGCGTGGTCGAGGGCGAAGTGGTGCGCTGGCTGGTGAAGGTGGGCGACACGGTGCGCGAGGACCAGCCGATGGTCGAGGTGATGACCGACAAGGCCACCGTGGAGATCCCGTCGCCGAAGGCGGGAAGGGTTTTGTCGATCGACGCGCCCGAGGGGAAGATGTGCGCCGTCGGGCAGGTGATGCTGACGATCGACGCCGGAAATGGCGCCTCCGTGCCCTCGCCCGCGCAGGAGGAGCGGCAGTTCATCGCAAAGCTGCCTCCGGCCGACCCGCATCGGGCCGAGGAGCCCGCGATGCCCGCCGTAAAGGTGCTGGCGACGCCGGCGACCCGGAAGCTCGCGCGCGAGATGGGGGTGGACCTCTCCCGCGTTCGCGGCAGCGGAGAAAATGGGCGAATCACCAATGAAGACGTCCGCGGCGCGGCGGGCGG
>JAJXSP010000304.1 GCA_021784515.1 Myxococcales bacterium
ACGGCGGCCGGGCGCCGCAGCTCCGACTCGCTCGGCTCGTCGACGACCACCTCGCCGGCGAGCCGCGCCAGATCGCGGCGCACCACTTTGTAATACGTGGTCACGGCGTCGTCGGCGCCCGACCTCGGGCGCTGGTAGACCTTCGTCGTCGGGTGGAGGTCGCCCGCCGGACCCTGGAGCACGATCACGCGCCCCGCCTCGCCATCCTCGGTGACCCACTGGCCGCCCCAGCGACGGCGGATCACCTCGCCCAGGTAGCCGCCGAACAGCTTGGCCAGGTTCCACGCGTAGGCGTCGGTCTTGCGCTGGCGCAGCAGGCGGCCGATCGCGCCGGGCATCTCGTCGTGCAGCTCGGCGAGGCAGCGCTCCACGCGCGGCAGGCTCTCCTCGGAGTAGTCGAGCGTCACCTCGAAGCGTTCACGCGCCAGGTCCACGGCGTCCTCGGCCCAGGCCTGCATCACGTGGGAAACCGTCAATCCGGACATCGGGCACCTCCGCAGCAGCGCCCAGAGGCTCGCCCCGTCCGCGCAACCGAGCAAGTTTTTGCACGACGCGTGGTATTCCTCCCTTCGCCCATGGCCACCCCAACGAACGCCGACATCGAGCTCGGCTTCTACGAGCGCTTCTTCTTCTCCCGCGACCTCGAGCCCTATCCCGTGCAGGAGAAGGCGATCGAGAAGATCGTCGCCGGCGAGAGCGTGCTGGTGACGGTGCCGACGGGGACCGGCAAGACCCTGATGGCGAAGGCGGGGATCTGGAAGGCGCTCGCCCGCGGCGAGACCGCCATCTACACCACGCCGCTGCGCGCGCTGACCGAGGAGAAGTACCGCGAGCTGTGCGACGACTTCGGCGCCGACAAGGTGGGATTCGCCACCGGCGACTACAAGGTGAACCCCGACGCGCCGGTCCAGGTGATCGTCGCCGAAATCCTGTGGAACAAGATTTATGGGGACCGCGTCCACGCCCCCGCCGACGTCGTGATCATGGACGAAGGCCACTATTTCAACGACCCGGAGCGCGGCCACGTCTGGGAGCAATCGATCATCGGGCTCGACGCGCGCTCGCAGCTGGTGATCCTCTCGGCCACCGTCGGTGACGCCGAGCAGTTCTGCAACTGGGTCTATTCCTGCCGCCGCGTGGAGCTTGCGCTCGTGCAATCGAACGAGCGCAAGATCCCCCTGTATCACCAATATCGCGAATCGTATTTGATCGAGGTGGCGCGCGACCTCTTCCAGAAGGGCGAGTGCCCGACGATCATCTTCACCTTCGGCCGCGAGCTGTGCTTCGAGCGGGCACGGCTCCTCAAGAGCTGCTCGCGCTTCACCACCGACGAGGAGCGGGCGCGCATCGCCGAGGTCGCCGAGGCCACCCTGCTCGATCGCGGCATCTCCAAGGAGCTGAAGCCGCTGCTGCTGCACGGAATTGGCATCCACCACGCCGGCATCCTCCCCAAATACAAGCAGATGGTGGAGCGGCTGACCCTCGAGCGACTGATCAAATTCGTGGTCAGCACCGAGACGATTTCCGCGGGGATCAATCTGCCGGCGAAGCGGGTGATCTTCCCCGAAATGCGGAAATACATCCAGGGAAAGGCGCGGCTCCTCAATTCGGCCGAGTACCATCAAATGGCGGGACGCGCCGGACGACCGCAGTTCGACACCGACGGAGTGGCGATCGCGCTGGCGCCCGAGGCGGTGGTGCAGACGATCCGCAAGGAGATGAAGGACGCGCAGAAAGGCCGCTTCACCGTCGACGAGAACAAGGTGCGACGGACCGCCTATTCGCGCGCCAAGGCCGAGGCGCAGAAGGACGGCGACGTCACCTGGGACGAGGAGGCGTTCAATCGCGTGGTCGCCGGGAAGCCGGCGCCGCTGCGCAGCCAGACGAAGATCACGGCCGAACAGATCCTGGCCATTGGATTGCCCGACCTCACCGAGGAGCAGCTCGGCCCGACGGAGGCGCCGGCGCCGCCGCCCGAAAGCGACCTCCCGCCGAGCCTCCACCTCAACATCAAGACGGTGATCGACAATCTCCTGCTGAGCGATCACGACAAGGTGGGGGCGCAAAAGCGGCTGGCCCAGGTGACGGACAACCTGCGCGCGCTCGGCATCGTCGACGAGCACGGCCGGCAGGTGGCGGGACAGGTGGTCAACCAGCTGCGGGGGATCGACGGGCTGTTCGTCTTTTTCGCCTTGCGGAAGCAGGACCTCGGCTATCCCGAATTGCGCGAGCTGGTGGAGTTCCTGGTCGACCACGAGGTGGTCTGGAAGCTGCTCCAGCGCAAGGTGGACGACAAGAAGCGCGAGTGGATCAAGAACCGCCTGCGCGAGCGGCGCCGCGAGGAGCCGCAGGTGAGCTGGGAGGACGTGGAGGCGGAGTACGAGCAGAAGTTCCCGCGCGAGCTGTCGCCCGTCGAGCAGATCCACGCCGACTTCCTCGCGGCGGTGCCGCACCCCGAGCTGCACGGCGGCAAGAAGCGCAAGGTGATCTGGGCGGCGATGGAGGAGGCGCAGCTCGGCTTCTTCGAGTTCGTCGAGCGCGAGGACCTCGCCGCGGAGGAGGGCAACCTGTTCTCGTACCTGGCGCGGGTGATGAAGTGCGCGCGGATGCTGCGCCAGGCGACCGGGCTCGGCGAGTTCGAGACGGTGGAGCGTGCCGTGCGCGACGTTCTGTCGGTGGTCGACGAGCGGGTGATCGAAGAGGTGCGGTAGCCGGCTCAGCGCGCGGCCGAAGCCTCCCGCCGGGCCGCGCGGAGCTGCCCGTCGAGCGCCTCGAAGGTGGCGCGGCGCACCCGCTCCACCGCCGCCGGGTCGTCGGGATCGCCCGCGGTGTCGATCGGCGGCAGCACCACGTAGCGCTGCGGGACGCGCCGCGGGATCGGCGTGCCGAAGGCGCCGACGGCGATCGGGAGGTCGTAGCGCGGCGATCCGAAGAGGCGCCGCCCGAGGAGGCGCTCGTGGCCGAGCACGGTGTACGCCTCGTCGATGCCGAGGCCGCACACCGGGACGATCGGCGCGCCGGCGCGCATCGCCACGCGCGCGAAGCCGGAGCGCGGGCCCCACTTCAAGCGGTAGCGCTCGCGCGCGGTCTTGAAGCTGTCGTCGACGCCGCCGGGGTACACGCCGACCAGCTCGCCGCAGGAGAGCAGCGACGTGGCGACCGTCGGCTCGCCGGGGACGGCCCCGGTGCGATCGAGCACGCGCCCGACGACGGAGAAGCGCCACAGGTTGCGCTCGCCGAGGAAGCGCACGAAGCGGCCGGTCTCGCGGTGCACGAGCGGGTGGAGCACGAACCCGTCGAGCCCGAAGAGCGCGTGGTTGCCGACGAGGAGCGCCCCGCCGGTGCGCGGGATGTGCGCGCCGCCGTCGAGCCGGGCGCGGAACCAGTCGATCGGCAGCCGGTGGAGGCGACGGCCGATCGGGTGGCGGGCGAGCCGGTCGAGGAGCGCGGAGTCGAAGGCGCGGTCGGGCACGCCCGAGGAGTAGCACGGAAAAGCGGCCGCGGAGTCGGCAAGGAGCGACGGCGGGCGGCGTGCTACAAGGTCCCCATGCGCGGGCGTCCGCAGCGACGGGAGACGCGACGGTGAGGCACGGACTGCCCGCCTCGCTCCGCGCGCCGCTCGCGTGGGCGGCGGCGACGCTGGCCCTGTGCCTGGTCCTGCGCGAGCGGGCGCCGCTGCACCTCGACACCGCGCGCGACCTCCTCATCGCCCGCGAGTGCGCCCTCGGCACGCACTGCCCGCAGGCGGGTCCACCGACGAGCTTCAGCGGCCTCTCGCAGGGCGCGCTGTGGATCCGCGCGCTCGAGGTGCGCGAGCGGCTCGGGCTGCGGCTCGTGACCGTGGAGCGCGCGATGGACGCGCTGCTCGTCGCCGCGGCGTTCGTCGTGCCGCTGCTCGGGCGGCGCGGCCTCGGGCGGCGCGCCGGGCCGGTCGCCTTCGCCATGTGGAGCGTCGGGACGCGCTTCGCGGTGGCCGCCCCGACGCTGTGGAACCTCTCGCCGTCGCCGCTCGTGCTCGCGCTCGCCGCGGCGGCGCTGCTCGGTGCGGCCGCCGAGGGCGCGACGTGGCGCTTCGCCCTGGCCGGGATCGCGCTCGGCGCGGCCGTCGACCTCCACGTGGCCTGGGCGCTCCTCGTGCCGTTCGCCGCCGCGGTCGCCGTCGCCACGGCGCGCCGATGGTGGCTCGCCGTGCCGCTCGTCCTCGCGCTGCCGGTGGCCTTCTTCGCGCTCGATGCGCCGGGGGCCTTCGCGATCGATCGCGCCGCGGTGGCCCCGCACGCGCTCGCGATCGCCGTCGGTGCGGTCGCGCTGGGGGCGCTCGGCGGGGCGGCGCGGCCACTCCTGCACGCTTGCGCGCCCGCCGCGCGCGCGGAGGCGATCGCGTGGGCGGAGGCCGTCTTCCTCGTCGCGGCGCTCGGCTGCCTGCGCCTGGCGACCGGCCACCCCGTCGAGGCGCGCTACCTCGGGCCGCTCGTCGCGCCGGGGGCGATCCTCGTCGCCGACCGCGCGCGCCCGCTGCTCGCGCGGCTGGCGTGGCGGCGGTGGCTGGCCCTGCCGCGCGTCGAGGCCACCGTCGCCGTCGCGGTGCTCGCGCTGCACCTTGCGATCGTGCTGCCGCTCGAGCGGCGCGACCACGCGCTGCGCCTCCGCGAGGCGGAGACGGTGGGCGCGCACCTGTATGCGTCGGGCGTCTCCTTCGCCGACCTCTACCGC
Organism: Myxococcales bacterium; assembly: GCA_021784515.1. Lineage (GTDB taxonomy): Bacteria > Myxococcota_A > Polyangia > Palsa-1104 > SHYY01 > SHYY01. The sequence continues at coordinate 4,714 of JAJXSP010000304.1, forward strand.
CACCTGCGCGGCCCGCACGCCTTCGATCTGATGGCGCTCCTCGGCGCCCTCGAGCCGCCGGCGCATCCGCCCGCCCCGCCGCTCGACGTCGATCTCCTCGTCACCCGCGACGCCGCGCGCACCGACGGCGACGAGGCGCTCGACCTCGGCGGCGGCGCGACGGCGACCGTGCGGCGTTACCACCCCTTCATCGGCCTCGATCCGGTCGAGGTCTGCCGCCGGCGCGACGGCGCGGCGCCCGAGTGCTACCGCGTCCCGCTCCAGGCGGCCGACCTCGACGGCGCACGCGAGCCGGGCTGGATGGCGCGCGCCTATCCCGGAATGGGCTCGCTGCGCCACCTCTTCCCCGGCGGCTTTGGCGGCGCCCGCGTCACGTTCCGCCTCCCGCTGCGCGTCCCGCCGGGCGCGCGGCCGCGGCGCATCGAACTGGTCGACGAGCCACCGAACCTCGACTGGCGGATCGAGCGCGTGGACGGCGTCGCCTCCGACGGCACGCTCCCGGGGCGGGCGATCACCGTCGGCGCGCGGCCGGGCGAGGGCGCGATCGTCTTTGGCGCCCGCGTCCCCCCCGACGCCGACTGGGCCTTCCACCGCTGGCTGCCGCCGTTCGTCGAGGCGGACTGAACCTCGGGACGCGTTCGTCCCAAGATTTCTCGCCCCGCGCGGCGTCGAGACGCATGCTGTGGCCGCCGCCGGTCGACGTCCCGGCGGCCGCGCGCATGTCCATCCACCGACCCGCCGACTCCATGGCAGTGACGACTGAACCCGACCGGGCATCTCCGGTCCCACGCTCCCGACGAGGACCCCCTTGAACGTCGTCTTCGGAATCTTCCGCAACCGGCGCGTGCTGCTGATGTTCCTCCTCGGCTTCGCCTCCGGCCTGCCCTTCAACCTCATCGGGGCGACCTTCTCGGCCTGGCTCACCAACCTCGGCGTCGACATCAAGGCGATCGGCCTGCTCTCCCTCGTCGGGCTCGGCTATTCGCTGAAGCTCGCCTGGGCGCCGCTCATCGATCGCTACCGCGTGCCGCTGCTGGGCCGCCGGCGCGGCTGGCTGCTGCTCTTCCAGCTCGGCCTCGTCGCCGGGATCGGCGCGATGGGCCTTCTCGGTCCCGACCGCGGCTCGCACCCGTCGTCGCACATCCTCCTCGTCATCATCGCCTGCGCCGTCGGCGTCGGCTTCCTCGCCGCGAGCCAGGACATCGTCTCCGACGCCTACCGCACCGACCTCATGCGGCCCGAGGAGCGCGCCGCCGGCACCGCCACCTACGTCTTCGGCTACCGCGTCGCCATGCTCTCCTCCGGCGCCCTCGCGCTCATCCTCTCCGACCACACCAGCTGGCGCGTCGTCTACCTGATCATGGGCGGTCTGATGTTCGTCGGCGTCGCCACGACGCTGTGGCTGGCGCCCGAGCCCGAGACCGCCCGCCCGCCGCGCCGGCTGCGCGACGCGATCGTCGAGCCGCTGGTCGATTTCTTTTCCCGACGAGGCGCGGTGATCCTGCTCGTAACGATCCTGCTCTTCGGCCTCGGCGATCACGTGGCGCGGACGCTGACCACCCCGTTCCTCCTCCGGCAGGGCTTCTCCAACAGCGAGGTCGGCGAGGTGACGAAGGTCTTCGGCGTCATCGCCACCATGGTCGGCACGCTCGGCGCGGGCGGCCTCGTCGCCCGCTACGGCCTGTGGCGGATGATGCTCCTGTTCGCGACGCTCCAGCCGCTCGGCGCCGGGTGCTACGGCCTGCTCGCGCTCCACGGCAAGAGCCATCCCCTGCTCTTCCTCGCCGTCGGCGTCGACAACGTCTGCACCGGATTCGCGGTGGCCGCCCTCGACGCATTCCTCATGGCGCTTTGCAACAAGCGGTATAGCGCCACCCAGTTCGCCCTTCTATCGAGCGCCTCCGGCATCGCCGGGCGACTGATCGGTTCGAGCGCCGGCTTCATCGCCTCCCGCTTCGGCTGGTCGAGCTTCTTCTTCGGGACGATGTTCGTCTGCGTCCCCGCGCTCCTCCTCTTGTGGTCCCAGCGACGGGCGGTGGAGGCGGCCGATCGCCGCACGGTCACCGAGGCCCATCCGGCGACCGCCGGCTGACCTCCCGCGAGGCTGGGGAGGCGGGGGACGGAATTCGCTTTTCTACACTTCTCCCGTGACTGCACGAATGCGGTTCCAGAAGAACGGTAGGAAAGCGAATACCGTCCCCATCTCCGATTCAAGAGCAGCCCTCCCGCACGCGGAAGGCGCCGTCTTTGAGCTCCTTGGTGGTCGAACCGATGACCGAGGTGAGCGTCGCGGTCACCGTGCCTTCGAGGATATGCTCGGTTCCAATGGTGGTCGCCTTCGTGATGATGAGCGTCCCATCCCCGTTGTAGACGCTTCGGTCGGAGCCGTCTCCATTCGGATCCGTGAATTGGAACTCGGCGACGGCCTTGCTCGGGTCGATATTGTCCGCGAGGGCTCCGCGGCTTAAATCCCCGGCGCCGCTCGCCGAGGGCCGGCCGGCGACCACCGGCTGACCTTCCGCCCGCCGGTAGGGCGAGCCGCGCCCGGCCTCGCGGTGTGCTATAGGGCCCCGATGCAAAAGCGCCCCACCCGCGCCGCCGCGGAACCGGAGTTCATCCACGTCCGCGGCGCGCGCGAGCACAACCTGAAGGTCGACGAGCTGAAGGTGCCCAAGCGCCGACTCGTCGTGTTCACCGGCGTGTCCGGGTCGGGCAAGTCGTCGCTCGCCTTCGACACGCTCTACGCCGAGGGACAGCGCCGCTACGTCGAGTCGCTCTCGGCCTACGCCCGCCAGTTCCTCGGCCAGATGGACAAGCCGCGCTACGACTCGATCCGCGGCCTGTCGCCGACCATCGCCATCGAGCAGAAGTCGGCCTCCTCCAACCCGCGCTCCACCGTCGGCACGATCACCGAGATCTACGACTACCTGCGCGTCCTCTACGCCCGCGCCGGCGAGCAGCGCTGCCACCTGTGCGGCGGGCCGGTGCAGCCGCGCTCCGCCGCCGAGATCGCCGACGAGATCCTCCGC
>JAJXSP010000305.1 GCA_021784515.1 Myxococcales bacterium
GCGCCTGCCGCAGCGCCGCCTCCAGCCCCTGCCGCGCCTCGGCCGACAGCGCCGCCCGCTCGCGCGCCTGGCCGTAGCGCAGCCCGCCGTCGTAGAGCGGCACCGTCAGCACCACCTCCGCCTGCCAGCCCGTGAGCGGCTGTATCAGCGACGGCGGGTTCTGGTAGAAGGGTTGGAAGATCCCGCTCAGCATCGGCGCATAGTCGGCCCAGTTGTCGCGCTCCGCGTGACGCGCCGCCCGCAGCCGCTCCTCGGCCGCCTTCACGTCGGCGCGGCTGCGCGTCGCCTCGGAGAGCGCCTCGTCGAGCGGCGGCGCGGCGAGCGACGGCTCATCGTTGATTCTCACTGTCGGATCGCCGACCGCTTCAGTGCCCCTGCCTTCGGCAGGCGCGGTCGGCGAATCGGCCGTGTCGATCGGCCCCTCGCCGCCGACGAGCACGCCGAGCGCCTCGCGCGCCTTCGCCAGCCCGGCCAGCGTCGAGGCCAGCTGCGCCTCGTCGGTGGACAGCTCCTGCTCGGCGCGCGCCTCGTCGATGCGGTTGCCCACGCCACCCTGGCGCCGCGCGTGCGCGAATTCGTAGTGCGCCCGGGCCGCCACGCGGGCGGTGTCGGTCACCTGCACCACGCGCTTCTGCGCCAGCACCGCCAGCCACGCGCGCGCCGTCGCCACCGCCACCAGGCGGCGCACGTCCTTCGCCGTCGCCACCTGCGACCGCACGTTGTCGTTGGCGTGCGACCACTGCGTCCACGTCTTCGGCGAGACGAGCGGCACGGTGAGGGTGGCGTTCAGGTTCAGCGAGTCGGCCGCGGCGATCACGTTCCCGTTGAGCAGTCGGTCGCTGTCGAGACGCGTGTAGGTGCCCATCCCGACCAGCGTCGGCAGCGAGGCCGAGCGCACCTCGCGGACGATCGCCTCGGAGCGCCGCACCTCCTCCTCCGCGATGACCGCCGTCGGGTTCCGCAAGAGCGCGCGCTTCACCGCGCCGTCGAAGGTCTCGCGCTCCATCGGGGCTTCGCCCTCCGCCCACCCGTCGAGCGTGAGCGCGAGCGTGAGCGTGAGCGTGAGCGTGAGCGCGCTCCTACGCATGACCGATCTCTCCAGTGCGCGGCGGCGCCGGCGCGGGAGGCGCCTCGTCGTCGGGCGACGAGCGCTTCGCCACGCGGTCGAGCAGCGTGTACAGCGACGGCACCAGGAACAGGGTGAAGAACGTCGAGACGGTGAGGCCGCCGATCACCGCCCGCGCCAGCGGCAGGTTGGTCTCGCTCCCCTCGCCGATGCCGAGCGCCATCGGCACGAGGCCGATGATGGTGGCAATCGTCGTCATCAGGATCGGGCGCAGCCGCGTGCGCCCCGCCTGGATCGTCGCCTCGCGCAGCGGCACCCCGCGCTCGCGGAGCACGTTGGCGAAGTCGACCAGCAGCACGCCGTTCGAGACGACGATGCCGACCATCATGATGATCCCCATGAAGCTGTTCACGCTGAGCGTCGTCCCCGTCAGCCAGAGCATCGCGAACACGCCGGTGATCCCCATCGGCACGCTGAACATGATCACGAGCGGATCGATCAGCGACTTGAACTGCGACGCGAGCACCATGTACACGAGCGCCAGCGCCATCAGGGCGGCGAAGCCGAGGCCCGAGAACGCCTCCTTCTGCGCCTGCGTCTGCCCGCCGAGCTGCGCGGTGAACGCCTCGGGCGGCGGCAGGTCGTCGAGCACGCGCCCGACGGCGGCGCTCGCCGAGCCGAGGTCCTTCCCCGGGGCCACGTTGGCCGTCACGTCGATGATCCGCTGGAGGTACTTCCGCTGGATCAGCACCGGGCCGCCGCCGCGCTCGACGCGCGCGATCGCGTCGAGCGTCACCATCGCCCCCGACGGCGCCTTCATCGAGATGTCGGCCAGGTCGGCGACGTGCGACCGGTAGCGGTCGTCCATCCGCACGTTGATGTAGTACTCGTTGCCCGTCTTCGGATCGGTGAACTGCACCGGCGCGAACTGCGTGTTGCCGACGAGCGCGGTCAGCACCGTCTGCGCCACCAGCGTCTCGCTGAGGCCGAGCACGCCCGCCTTCTCGCGGTCCACCACAACGTCGAGCTCGGGGTAGTTCTCCTCGCGCGAAATCTGGACGTCGGTGAGCAGCGGCTTGCCGTCGTTGTCGCTCAGCTCCCTCATTTTCTGGTAGAGCTTCTTCGCGTAGTCGCCACCCTCCTCGAGGTCGTAGCCGAGGATCTCCACGTCGATCGGCGCCGGCGAGCCGAAGTTGAGGATGCGCTTCACGATGCCGCCGGTGAAGAAGTACAGCTGCGTGCCGGGCAGCGTGTCGCCCAGCTCCCTGCGCAGGCGATCGGTGGCCTCCACGTCGGAGATGGCGCGCCTGCTCTTGGGCACGAGGTTGACGCCGATGTTGCCGGCGTGCGGTCCGGTGTTGCTGGTGAACAGCGCGGTGCGGCCGAGCGGCAGGCCGTCGTCGGCCAGCATCGTGTCGTACGTCTTGCCACCGGGAGCGCTCGGGCCGAGCGCGCGCTCCACCGCCTGCTCGATGCGCTTGCCCACCTTCTCGGTGCGCTCGACGCGCGTGCCGATCGGCGTCTTGTAGGTGAGGGTGAATTGCCCCTCGTCGGAGTCGGGGAAGAACTCGGTGCCGATCTTCCTGGCGAGGAGGAGCGAGCCTCCGAACAGCGCGGCGATCGACACGATGACGACCGCGCGGTGGGAGAGCGTCCAGTCGAGCGCGCGCTCGTAGACGTCGTCGAGGCGATCGAGCATCCCGGTGATCGCCCGCTCGACGGCGCTCTTGGCCCGAACACTTACAGGGCCTTCGGCCCCCCCGTCCTTCGGCGGGGGCCCATGCTGCTCCGGCTTGAGGACGTAGAAGCACAAGAGCGGCGTGACGGTGCGAGAGACGAAGAAGCTCATCGTCAGCGCGAAGGAGATCGTCATCGCCAGCGGCACGAAGAGGTTCTTCGCCACGCCGGCGAGGAACAGCACCGGGAAGAAGACGACGATGGTGGTGATCGTCGAGACGAGGATCGGCATCGCCACCTCCTGCGCCGCGGCGAGCACCGCGTTCTTGCGCGTCTGCCCGGTGGCGAGGTGGCGGTGGATGTTCTCCAGCTCGACGATCGAGTCGTCCACCAGCCGCCCCACGCCGAGGGCAAGGCCGCCGAGCGTGAACACGTTGAGCGTGTTGCCGGTGAAGTAGAGGAGGATGAACGTGGCGATGATCGAGAGCGGGATGGCGATCGCGATGATGCCTGTGGCGCGGAGGCTCACCAGGAAGAGGAGGATCACCGCGACGGCGAGCAGGCCGCCCTGCACCGCCTCGTGCTCGAGCGAGCTGACCGCGGCGCGGATGTAGCTCGACTGGTCGAAGGAGATGGCGAGCTTCACGTTGGCCGGCACGCCGCGGAGGTTCGGCAGCGCCTTCTGGACGGCGTCGACGACGGAGATGGTGTTGGCGCCCGGCTGCTTGAGCACGCGCAGGTAGACGCCGCGCTGCCCGTTGATGCGCACGATCTCGGTCTGGTCGGCGGTCTCGTCGGCGACGGTGGCCACGTCGCCGATGCGCACCGGCTGCGTCGAGGTCGAGGAGATGCCGCCCGAGCCTGGCGCCACCAGCACCTCCTCGAGCGTGCGGGCGCGATCGACCTGCGTGTTGGCAAAGACGTTGTAGTCGCGGTCGCCGGCGCGCAGATCGCCCGACGGCAGCAATAGATTCGTCCCGCGCACGGCGTTCACCACGTCGAGCGGGCCGAGGCTGCGCGCGTAGAGCGCCTCGCGGTCGAGCTTCACCTCCAGCTCGCGGACCTTGCCGCCGCCGACGGTGGCCGAGGCGACGCCGTTGATGCGCTCGAGCTGCGGCTCGATCACGTTGTAGGCGAGGTCGTAGAGCTGCTTCTCGTCGAGGTCGTCGCTGGCGACGGCGATCTGCACCACCGGGATGTTGGTGATGTCGAACTTGATGATGAACGGCTGCTGGATCCCCGGCGGCAGCGTGTTGAGGATCTGCGCCACGCGCTGCGACACCTCGAACTGCGCGTTGTCGAGGTTGACGCCGAAGTTGAACCACACGCTGACGATCGACACGCCCTGCTTCGACATGCTCTCGACGCGGTCGACGCCCGGCGACGCCGAGACGGCGCGCTCGACGGGCTGGGTGATGGTCTTCTCGATGTCGCCCGGACCGGCGCCCGTGTAGAAGGTGGCGACGCGGATCACCGGGATGTTGATGTCGGGGAAGAGGTCCACCGAGAGCCGGCGCAGCGACACCACGCCGAGCGTGATGGAGATCAGCGACATCATCAGGATGAAAACGGGGTTCTTGAGCGCGAGCCGGGTGAGCCACATCTCGGTCAGCCCTTGTCGAGCTTCGTCGCGTCGCCCGGCGCGAGCTTGTCGCCGGTGTAGGGATCGACGTCGCGCACGACGCGCACCTTCGCGCCGTCGTTGAGACCCTCGCTGCCCGCCGTCACCACCTCGTCGCCCTCGGCGAGGCCACGCGCGACCTCCATCCAATTCCCGCCGTCGACGCCGATCTCGATCGGCCGCCGCGCCACCGCGTCGCCCTTCACGACGAAGGTGTAGGAGCGCCCGTTGCTCACCAGCACCGCGCTCGCCGGGACGACGGGGACGTGCGGGTGGCGGTCGATCACCACCGCCCCGCGGCCGTACATGCCGGCACGGAGCAGCCCCTCGCCGTTGGGGATGCGCACCTCGGCGTCGAGGGTGCGGGTGCCCGGGTCGAAGCCCGGCGAGACGCGCACCACCTTGCCCTCGAAGCTCTTGCCGGCGAGCGCGTCCACCGTCACGTAGGCGGTCTGCCCGACGCGCACGCCGCCGGCCTGGTGCTCGTTCACCGCCACGAACATCCGCAGCGTCTCGACCTGCGCGACGGTGAGGATGACGCCGCCGGTGGGCTGGCCGACGAGCGCGCCCGGATCGAGCCGGCGCTGCCACACCACGCCGTCGATGGGCGAGGTGATCCGCGTCTCGCCGAGCCGCGTGGCGAGCGCGGCGATCTGCGACTGCACCGCCGACGAGGTCGCCTCGCTCGCGCCCAGCGCGCTCTCCGCCTGCTGGAGGTCCTGCGCCGACATCACGCCGCTCGGCGCCAGCGAGCGGGCGCGCTCGGCGTTGGCGCGCGCCAGCGAGAGCGTCGCCTGGGTCTGCGCCAGCTGGCTGCGCGCGGCCGCGAGCTGGTCGGGCAGGTCGCTCGGGCGCACCACCGCCAGCAGCTGGCCGCGCCGCACCCGGTCGCCGCGGTCCACCAGCACCGCGTCGAGGTAGCCGAGCGTCTTCGATCCGATGTCGGCCACCGCGAGCGGCCGCAGGTCCACCGGCGCGCGCGCCTCGACGGGCACGTCGCGGAGCTGGACCTTCGTGGCGGTGACGAGCGGCGGCGGCCGGGTGCGGCCACCCTTCTGCTCGGAGCTGCCGCAACCACAGAGGGCGAACGCGAGGGCTGCAAAGAGGATTGGGAGACGAGCGGCCATGGCGCTTCCTTCGTCGCGGGGGCACCTTGTAGCGTGGAATCGTTGCGATCGCAATCATTGCTCCCGCAACGGTTCGGACGTAGAGTGCCGCTTCGATGACCGCGCGGCGCGCATCGGGTCAGGACCTGGCGAGCGAGCTGGGGACGCTGATCTTCCGCTCGCGTCGGCGGGTGTGGAACGCCGTGGCGAGCGGCCTCGGCGCCGAGGAGGAGTCGATCTTCACCTGGCAGCTCCTGCTGCACGTGGTGCGGCGCGGGGGCGCCTCCCAGCGCGAGCTGGCGGAGGCGGTGGCGCAGCACCCCGCGGGCGTGGGGCGCGCCCTCGACGACCTGGAGGGGCGCGGGCTGGTGCGCCGCCGTCGCGATCCCGACGACCGGCGCAAGCTGCGCGTCGAGGCGACCAGCCGCGGCGAGGCCCACTATCGGAAGATCTACCCGCAGACGGTGCGGCACATGGACGCCGCGCTCGACCCGCTCACCGAGGCGGAGCGCGTCCAGCTCCGCGGGCTGCTGCGGAAGCTGATCGAGGAGGGCACGTAGCCGCGGCGCCCGCCGTCACGCGCGCAGCGCCGCCCACGCGAGCGCCAGCCACCCGACGAGGAACGCCACGCCGCCAAACGGCGTCACCGCGCCGAGCGCGCGCGCGCCGGTGAGCGCGAGCGCATAGAGGCTGCCCGAGAAGAGCACCGTGCCGGCGAGAAAAGCCCAGCCCGCCACGGCGAGCGCCGTCGCGGGCGCGCGCGCGGCGAGCAGGCCGACGGCGACGAGCGCGAGGGCGTGGAACATCTGGTAGCGCGCGCCGGTCTCGAACACCGCGAGCAGGTCGGGCGGCAGGCGCGCCTTGAGCGCGTGCGCCCCGAAGGCGCCGGCGGCGACGGAGACGAATCCGGAGAGCGCGCCGAGCGCGAGGAAGAGGCGGTCCATGGTGGTGGCAAAGATAGCGCTCCTCGACGGGCGGCGGTGCTCCGCGCGATGCGGTATGCTCGATTCCCGACGAGGAGACCCCATGCGACGCCCCGTTCGCCGCCTCATCCTGCTCTCGCTCGCGCTGACGCCCGCGGCCGGCCTGGCCGCCGAGCTGAAGTGCGGCCCGCACGAGCACGTCGTCGAGGAGCGCGACGAGGAGGAGGGTTCGAAGGTGAAGCGCTGCGTGTGCGACGAGGGGTGGGACGCCGACGGGCCGGGCATGCCGTGCCGTCAGGCGAAGCCCGATCAGAAGAAGCCGGCCAAGGAGAAGGGAAAGAAGTGATCCACGCGCGCTCCGGGTGGCTGTTCGCGCTGGCGCTCACCGCCGGCTGCCGTCCCGAGCCGGCGAAGCAGCCGCAGCCGTCGGTTCCGGCACTCGCGGCGCCGCGGCCGAAGGAGCGCGCGCTCCACCACCCGCCACGCCTGCCGACGATGCAGCCGGTGGACGACAGCGTGTCGGTGGTCGACTGGCACTCGCTGATCCCGCTGTTCAAGGATCGCCTCGGCGAATGGACCGCCACCGCGCCGCTCAAGGGCACGAGCAGCGCCGCCAGCGGCCAGGACGTCACCACCGTCGAGGGCTCGTGGCGGCGCGGCAAGACCGTCGCCCACGTGCACGTCTCCGACGCCAAATACAACCTCGCCATCGCCGCCGGGTTCCGCGCCGCGCGGGTCGAGAAGAAGGAGCCCGATCACTGGATCCGCCCGCTCGAGATCGCCGGCCAGCCCGCGCTCGCCCAGTGGCGCAACGACCGCACCGGGAAGGTGACGGTGCTGTGCGGCCCGCAGATCTTCCTCGAGGTGAGCGCCGAGGCGATCGACGACACGGCCGGACTCGAGGCGCTCGCCGCGGCGCTCGACCCGGCGCGACTCGCCACATTGGGGAAGTAATCGACGCAGCCATAGCGACAAGGAGCTTCCGATGACGGTACTTCGCCGGATCGCCCTCACCGCCCTCCTCGCCGCCGCGGGCTGCAGCACCGACAATTCGGGCGTCGGAGACGGGAGCGCGGACGCCGAGGGCGGCGCCGTCGACATGGCGGCCCCCGGTAGCGACGGCGCGCCCATCGATCTCGCGCTGTGGGACGGCATCCCCATCGCCGGCCCCGACGGCGGCTGCGGGCTGCGCACCTGCGAGAGCGCGCACGCCGCCTGCGGCCCGCTCGGCGACGGCTGCGGCGGTCTCATCTTCTGCGGCAACTGCGCGCTCCCCCAGTCGTGCGGCGGCGGCGGAATTCCCTATCAATGCGGCGGCACGATGGGCTGCACGCCGCGCACCT
>JAJXSP010000306.1 GCA_021784515.1 Myxococcales bacterium
GGTCCGCGACCGACAGCGCGAGCGCGTGGTCGCCGGCGCGCCACGCCACCATCCCCGCCCGCGCCCAGGCGAAGGGCAGCCCCGGCGGCACGAGCGCGATCGCCTGGGCCACGAGGGTGCGCGCTCGCTCGGGGTGGCCGTCGCCAAGCTCCACCTGCGCCAGCTCGAAGTAGCCCGACGGCGCGCCCGGGTGGTCGGCGATCGCCGTCGTGAAGAAGGCGCGGTCGTCGCGGAACGCGCGGCCGGCGAGGAAGGTCTGCTCCGCGCACGCCACGAGCGCGAGCGCCGCCGCCACCTGCGCGGGCCGCCGCAGCGACGGCGAAAGGCGCGCGGCGAGCGCGTCGATCGCGGTGGCCAGCGGCAGCGCGAGCAGCGCCGACGACGGGTAGAGGTAACGCCCCCAGCCCGACCAGCCGCGCACGAAGGTGAGCAGCGCGATCGGCCCGAGCGAGAGCAGGAACGCGCCCGCACCGACGGCCAGCGCCGGCCGCCCTCGCCTCAGGCGAAGGAGCGCGAGCCCGACCAGCGCCGCCGCGAGCGCGAGGCCGAGGGCGAGCCGCGCCGCCGGCACCTCGCGGTACTGCTCGATGAGGCCGGTCTGCACCTCGAACTGCGGCAGCGCGAGCACGCGCAGCCCGTCGAGCCACAGGAGCGGCAGGCGCGCGAGCGCGTAGGCGAGCTGCTGCCCGTCGACGGTGACGCGCACGCCCTCGATCGCGAGCCGGCGACAGCCGAGGCCCGCCAGGCCGCCCGCGACCCACGGCAAGAGCGCCATCGCCACGCGACGCCACCCTCGCCAGTCGGGCCCTGGAGCAGCCCGCTTTGGCGGGCTTGGCCCTCCACGCCCGACGAGGACGAGCGCGATCGGCGGCGCCAGCACGAACGCCGTCTCCTTGCTGAGCGTCGCCGCGAACACCAGCAGCGCGACCGCGAGCGGCCGCCACCACGCGCGCTTCCCGTCGAGCCCGTCGAGCCACACCGTCGCCGCCGCCAGCACGAACAGCGTCGCCAGCTCGTCGAAGCGGCCGTTGATCCAGTGCACCGCCTCGCACGTCGCGGGGTGGACGCCGAACGCGAGCGCCGCGAGCAGCGACGCGCCTGCGCTCGCCCCGAGGCGCCGCGCCAGCCCGAACACGAGCAGCACGTTGATCAGGTGGAGCGCGAGGTTGACGAGGTGGAAGGCCGAAGGCCGCATGCCGAACAGCGCGTGGTCGACGAAGAAGCTGGTCATCGTGAGCGGGCGGAAGGTGTCGATGCGCGCCCGCGCGTGGAAGCGCCCACCGTCGGCGTTCCACATGTTGTCGTGGGTGAAGAGCTGTGGAACGTTGGCGAGCGAGCGCGTGTACAGGCCGCGCTCGATCATCTGGTGATCGTCGCCGACGAAGCCGTTGCGCGGCGCGAGCGAGTACGCGGCGAGCGGGAGGGCGAAGAGCAGGGCCAGCCGGAGGCGCCGGTGCGGTCGCGCGTCATCCATGGTCGTCGGCGAGCCTAACCGCTACCATGTCGCCTGTCATGGACGAGACGTCCCAGAAGAAGAAGCGGCAGCTGCGCACCTTCCCCGGCCTCGAGGCGCGCCACTTCCAGCACCCGCTCGACGTCGCCGCCACCGACGCGCTGAAGCAGGTGCCGGGCCTCGACATGGTCATCACCAAGGCGCTCGATTACGGGCTCGAGCGGTGGCTGTACCTGCAGAACATCGCGAGCAACGTGCGCGTCACGCGCGCGATGTTCCCGCGCCTGCACAAGAGCCTGCAGTGGGGCTGCAAGATCCTCGACGTCGAGGAGCCCGAGCTGTACATCACCGTCGACCCGCGGCCGAATGCCTGGACCTTCGGCCACACCCGGCCCTTCATCACCATGACGAGCGGCCTGGTCGACATGCTCTCCGACGAGGAGCGCTTCTTCGTGCTGGCCCACGAGCTCGGTCACATCAAGGCCGAGCACGTGCTCTACGGGATGCTCGCGCGCAACGTCGCGCTGATCATGTCCGTCGTCTCGCAGATGACGCTCGGTATCGGGCGGCTCGTCGGCCTCGGGCTCGAGCTGGCGCTGTTCGAGTGGCAACGGCGCGCCGAGCTGACCGCCGACCGCGCGGCGCTCCTGTGCGTGCAGGACCTCGACCCCTGCATCCGCACCTTCATGAAGCTCGCCGGCGGCGCCTCGCGCCTGTACGGCGAGATGGACCAGGCGGAGTTCGTGCGCCAGATCCGCGCCTACGAGGAGGCCGACCCCTCGACGCTGGGCGCGATCTACAAGTTCGTGATCACGGTGTGGCGCGACCACCCGTTCCCGATCCTGCGCGCCAAGGAGCTGGACGCGTGGCACGGGACCGGGTTCCGCGCGCTCGCCGGGCCGATGGGGCTGCTCGGGGAGTAGCCGCCCGTCAGCGATTGACCGCGCGGCCCGATCCGACGACGCTCGCCCTCGATGTTCACTTCGAAGCCGGCGCAGATCGCCTTCTCCCTCGCATTCTGGGCGTGTTTCGCGGCAAGCTCGATGGCGCTGTTCTTCGGCGCGCTCGTGCTCTGGCTGGTCACGCTGCCATTCGACCGCAACGGGCGCGCGCTGCACCTCTACTCGTGCGCCTGGGCCGCCTCGTACTACTACGTCAATCCCCTGTGGCGGGTGCGCGTGAGCGGCCACCGCGTCGACCGGAATCGCCCCTACGTCATCGTCTCGAACCACCAGTCGATGGGCGACATCCTGGTCTTGTTCGCCACCTATCTGCCGTTCAAGTGGGTGTCGAAGGCGTCGGTGTTCAAGACCCCATTCCTCGGCTGGAACATGCGCCTCAACCGGTACGTGCCGATCACGCGCGGCGACAAGGCGAGCGTCGAGAAGATGGCCGCCGCCTGCCGCGCCTGGCTCGCGCGCGGCGTCTCGGTGCTGATGTTCCCCGAGGGCACGCGCTCGCCCGACGGCGAGATCCAGCCGTTCAAGGTGGGCGCGTTCCGCATCGCGCGCGAGGCCGGCGTGCAGGTGCTGCCGCTGGTCCTCGACGGCACCTTCGAAACGCTGCCCAAGCACGGCTTCGTGATGCGCAAGCCGTCGCACGCCCGAGTCCACGTGCTGCCGCCGATCGACGTCGCGCCCTTCGCCACTCACGAAGAGGCGGGCGAAGCGGTGCGCCGCGTGATGGCCGAGGAGCTCGCGCGCATGCGGCGCTCCCCGGAGTGAGGCTCGGCTACCGGATCGACACGAGCCCGGCGACGCGCTTGGGCGCCGCGTGGGTCATCACCGCGATCCGCGTCGCAACCCGCGCCGCGATCTCCATGAACAGCTTGGCGTGCTCGCTGTCCGGCGCGCCGACGACCACCGGCTTGCCGCTGTCGCCGCCGAAGCGCACCTTCGCGTCGATCGGCACCTCGCCGAGGAACGTGGTGCCGAGGCTCTCGGCGAGCTTCTTTCCGCCGCCGCGCGAGAAGATCTCGTCGTGGTGCCCGCACCCCGGGCAGACGTAGTAGCTCATGTTCTCGACGACGCCGAGCACCGGGATCTCGACCTTCTTGAACATCGAGACCGCCTTCACCACGTCGATGAGCGCCACCTCCTGCGGGGTGGTCACCATCACCGCGCCGGTGATCGGGATGAGCTGCGACAGCGAGAGCTGCGCGTCGCCGGTGCCGGGCGGCAGGTCCACGACGAGGTAGTCCACGTCGCCCCACTCCACGTCCTCGAGGAACTGCTGGAGGAGCTTGTGGACCATCGGACCGCGCCACACCACCGCGCCATCCTTCTCGATGAAGAAGCCGACCGACATCACCTTGATGCCGTAGTGGATCGCCGGCGTGATCTTGTTGCCGGTGAGCGTGCCGGCGGCGACGTCCGGCTCGCCGAGCATCGTCGGCACCGACGGGCCGTACACGTCGGCGTCGAGCAGCCCGACGGTGGCGCCCCACTGGCGGAGCGCCAGCGCGAGGTTGGTGGCGACGGTCGACTTGCCCACGCCGCCCTTGCCCGCGGCGACGGCGATGATGTGCTTCGCGCCCGAGACACGCCCCTGGTCCGGCCGCGCGCTGCGCTTCTCGACGCGCGCGCCCATCTCCACCTTCACCGACGAGACGCCCGCCACCTTGCGCACCGCGTCCTCGACCTGCTTGCCGAGCGACTCCTTGTAGAGGCAGGCCGGCGTCAGGAGCTCGATCGCCACCGTCACGGCGCCGCGGTCGACGGCGACCGACTTCACCATCTTCAGCGTCTCGAGGTCCTGCTTCAGCTCGGGCTCGACGACGGACTTGAGCGCGGCGTGAACCGCCTGCTCGGTGCCTTCACTCATCGTTGTCTCCTGGATTTACTCGCGATGGCCGAGCTTGGCGCGCTTGACTTCGAGGTAGCCGCGGTTGTGCTCGCTCTCGGCGACCCAGTGTGGCACGCGACGCGCCACCCGCACTCCCGCGCTCTCGAGGTCGGCCAGCTTCTCGGGGTTGTTCGTCATCAGCGCCACCGACCGCACCCCGAGGTCCGCGAGAATCGCGGCGGCCAGCTCGTAGCTGCGCAGGTCGGCGGCGAACCCCAGCTGCACGTTCGCCTCGACGGTGTCGGCCCCGCCGTTCTGGAGCGCATAGGCGCGGATCTTGTTGCCGAGGCCGATGCCGCGCCCCTCCTGGCGGAGGTACACCACGACGCCGCGCCCGGCGCGCGTGATGGCCGCGATCGCCTGGTCGAGCTGCGCCTGGCAGTCGCACTTCAGCGAGCCCAGCACCTCGCCGGTCCAGCACTCGCTGTGGACGCGCGCGAGCACGTCCTCGCCGCTCGGCTCGCCGGCGACGATCGCCATGTGCTCGGCGGGGCCCGGCATGCCGGTGGTCGCCGGCCGCTCGGGGACGACGCGGTAGACGATGACGCGCAGGGGGCCGTGCGCGGTGGGCATCTCTGCCTCCGCGTAGCGCCGCACCGTCGGAGCGATGGGTTGCGTGAGCGCTCGTGTCACCGCCAGGGTCCTTGACGTGCCGTCACTGTAAGTTACAATTTTTCGTTGTCAACGCAGTGTTCGCCCCGTCGCCGACGCGGGGTGTTCGACCCGCGCCCCGAAGCGAGATCCCATGGCCCTCCGACCCGTCGTGAAGTTCCCCGATCCGGTCCTTCGCCGGCCCACCGTCGACGTGACCATCTTCGACGACGAGCTGAAGCGGCTCGTCACCGACATGACCGAGACGATGTACGCCGCCAACGGAGCGGGCCTGGCGGCGATCCAGATCGGCGATGGACGGCGGATCTTCATCGTGGAGGGCGCGGTCGCGGGCGGCAACGAGAACGACCCGCCGATCGTGTTCATCAACCCCGAGATCGAGTGGCTCTCCGACGAGAAGGAGATCTCCGACGAGGGCTGCCTGTCGTTCCCCGGGATCTACGTGCCGGTGAAGCGCTCGCTGCGCGCCCGTGTGCGCGCCCGCGACGTCGAGGGCGTGGAGTTCGTCGCCGAGGGCGAGGGGCTGTATGCGCGCGCGATGCAGCACGAGAACGACCACCTGCGGAGCAAGCTGCTCATCGACTACGTCGGTCCCATCAAGCGGCAGATGATCAAGCGGAAGCTCGAGCGCGACGCGGCCGAGGAGGCCGAGGGCGCCGCGGCCGACGCCGAGTGACCGAATGAAGGCAGTTCTCGTCCTGGTGGCGCTCGCCACCGCGCTGGTGGCGCTCGGCGGCGCCGGCTGGATCACCTGCCGGGTGTACGAGGCCGACGGCCCGCGCATCGTCTTCCAGTGGATCCTGGTCGGCGCGATCGGAGTCACCCTCCTCGCGCTCGGCTGTGCGATGCTGGTCGGTGTGTGGCACCTCTACCTCTTCCTCGTCGCCGGGCGGAAGCCGGACGGCCTCTTCGCCAGCGTCCCCCGTGACGATCAGTAGCGCGACGATCTCGATCCGGTCGCTCGAGTTCCAGGGCCGGCACGGGGCCACCGCCGACGAGCGCCGGAGCCTGCGGCGCTTCGAGGTGGACGTGGATCTGCGCGTCGACCTCGCGCGCGCCGTCGCCAGCGATCGCCTCGCCGACACGATCAACTACGACCAGGTGTGCTCGCTCGTCGACGAGATCGGCACCGGGCGCACCTTCCACCTGATCGAGGCGCTCGCCGGCACCATCGTCGCGGCGATCGTCGAGCGGTGGCCGCACGTGGGCGTCGAGGTGGAGGTGCGCAAGCTCAACCCGCCCTGCCCCGGCAACCCGGCGTGCACGGCGGTGCGCATGCGCGGCGGCCGTACCGAGTAGAGCTACTTCTCGAGGCGCGCCAGCGCGGTCAGGCGCGGCTCGATCGCCTGCTGGAACGCCTCACGGTACTTCGCGGGCAGCGGCGCCTCGCGCGCCGGCTTGAGGCGCAGCGGGTCGACGAAGTGCCCGCCCATCTTCACGCTGAAGTGGAGGTGCGGCCCCGTCGCCAGGCCGGTCGCGCCGACGTAGCCGATCACCTGCTTCTGCTTCACGCTCTCGCCGACCTCCAGCCCCTTCGGGAAGCGCGAGAGGTGCATGTAGATCGACTCCATCCCGCCGGGGTGGGCGACCATCACGCAGTTGCCGGCGCCGCCCTTGTTGCCCTTGAAGGTGACCTTGCCGCCGGCCGTCGCCCACACCGGCGTCCCGACGGGCGCGGCGTAGTCGACGCCGAGGTGCGCGCGCTCGGTGTGCAGGATCGGGTGGAAGCGGTGGCGGTCGAAGCTCGACGAGACGCGCACGAACTTGAGCGGCGTCTTGAGCAGGCTCTTCACGATCGACTCGCCGCGCTCGTTGTAGTAGCCGCCTCTTCCCGACTCGGGCTCGAACCAGAACGCGCGCCAGGTGCCTGCGCGCCCGGCGTACTCGGCGGCGAGCACGCGCCCGTACTTGTAGAACTTCCCGCCGAGGGAGAGCTTCTCGACCACGACCTTGAAGCGATCGCCGGGCTGGGTGTCGACGTAGAAGTTGACGTCCCAGGCGAACAGGTCGACGAAGAAGGAGACGAGCGCGGTGCTCTCGCCCGAGCGCTTGACCGCCTCGTAGAGCGACGACTCGATGGCGCCGGCGACCTCGACGATCTCCGTCTCCAGCTCGGCCGTCTCGCGCTGCGCCTTCCACGAGTCGGTCGCGCGCTCCTCGGCGGCCTTCTTCCCTCGCTGCGGGCCGTCCTTGCGCTCGACCAGGTAGAGCGTGGCGGGCGTGGTGCGGTACTCGAACGTGCGCAGGCGATCGTCGGCGTCGTAGCGCAGGGTGTAGCCCTGACCCGCGCGGACGTTGCGCACGTTGAACACCTTGCCGAGCGCGTCGATCACCTGCCCGGCGGTGCGGGCCGGGATCTCCTCGCGCTTGAGCGCCGAGCCGAGCGTGTCTCCGGCGCCGATGGTGCCGCTCACCGCGCGCCCCTCCTCATCGAGCATCGCCTCGGCGGCCAGGGCGGCGGGCGGCGCGGCCTCCTTCTTCTTCGGCGCGGGCGGCGGCGGCAGCAGCGCCGCGGGCTTCTTCTCGGCCGAGAGCCGCTCGAGGTCCTTCAGCGACGTGCCGTGACGGAAGAAGAAGAAGTAGGCGTTGACCGCGATCAGCAGCAGGAACACCACGCCCAGGCGCACCGCCCCCGCGAAGGGCGAGCGCTTGCGCCGACGGCGCGTGAGCTGCTGGTTCCGGGGCATGGAGGCGGACGCTCCCTGTTAGGGCCTGTCGCGGAACAAGTTGCGCGAGGATGGGCGTCGAGGCGCCCGGATGGCGAGGCGCGACGAAGGCGCTTGCTGGTGGCAAGTAACTGAGGAGCAACGAAGCCAGCCG
>JAJXSP010000307.1 GCA_021784515.1 Myxococcales bacterium
CACCGGCCCGCTCGCCAACGTCGAGCGCTTCACCGTCGGGGACGTGCGGCGGCACTTCCAGCGCTGCTACGGCGCGCGGAACATGGTGCTGGCCGTCGCCGGCGCGTGCGACCACGAGCGCGTCCTCGCGCGGGCGCGCCGCGCGATGGCCGACCTGCCGTCGGGTGAGGAGCTGGCCGCCGCGGCGCCGGCCGAGACCACCGACGGGCCGCGCCTTTGCTTCGTCGAGAACCAGGGCTCGCAGACCAGCCTGCAGGTGCTCTTTCGCGCGTTCCCCGAGTCATCGCCGCACTACCCCGCGCTGCAGGTGCTCTCGCGCGTGCTCGACGACGGCATGTCCACGCGGCTGCACCGCCGGGTGTGCGATGAGCTCGGCCTCGCCTACTACGTCTCGGCGAACATCGAGGCGTTCGCCGACGCCGCGCTGTTCGAGATCGACGCGCAGTGCGCCCACGCCAACGTCGCCGCGCTCGCCACGGAGTCGCTCGCGCTGCTCAGCCGCCTGGCGCGCGAGGCCCCGACGGCGGCCGAGGTGGACAAGGCGAAGCGCCGCTACCGGTGGGACCTCGAGGCGACCTTCGACGACCCCGACGCGATGGCCGGCTGGTGGGGCGGCACCGAGCTGTTTCTGCCGCCGGTGGGCTTCGACGAGAAGGTCGCCCGGATGGACGCGGTGACGCCCGACGACGTGCGCGCGGCGGCGGCTCGGATGTTCTTGCCCGAGAGGATGACCGTCGCGGCGGTCGGTCCGCTCGAGGGCGGGCTGCCCGAGGAGATCCGGCGCATCACCTCGCGGCTCGGGTAACCGATCCCGCTCGCGCGCCGCGCAAGCCGCGCGTCCCGCAGCGACGACGAGGGGCCGGATCGTGCTCGAAGCATTGCGCTCGCCGGGTCGACGAGCTTCCGGTCCCCTCTCCCTCTGGGTTCCCAAAGGGAGAGGGGATGGTTCGCTTCGCTCACCGACGGAGTACCTGCTCCGGCTGCGAACCAGACCCGACGACGATGCCGCCTTGCCCGGCGCCCCGATCGACCGACGATCCTTCCATGCCGGACCACCTCGCGGAGCTGGGCCGCGTCGTCGGGGAGCGGCTCCTCGCGCCGCCACGCGCGGCCGCCGGGGCCGCCGATGCGCAGGCGGTGATGGACGTGGTCGACGGGCGCGCCGGGGCCGTCGCCGCCGTCGTCCTGTACGGGTCGTGCCTGCACCGGCGCACCGCCGCGGGCGACTCGGAGCCCGACTACTTCCTCGTCGTCGATTCGCTGCGCCGCTGGCATCGCGGCCTCGCCGGCGCCGTCGGCAACGCGCTCCTTCCGCCCAGCACCTACCACGCGCGCGTCCACACGCGCGCCGGCCCGCGGCGCTGCAAGGTGAGCGTGATCTCGACCGAGCAGCTCGCCCACGAGACCTCGCCGCAGGCGTCCGATCTGCACCACCTCGGGCGCTTCTCGAAGCCGCTCGCGCTCCTCTGGGCGCGCGACGACAACGCCTTTCGCGCCGTTCGCGACGCGCAGGTGCGCGCGCTCACCACGCTCGCCCCGCTCGCCCGCGCGCTCCTCGACTCGCCGATCACCGGCGAGGACTTCATGCTGGCGCTGCTCGGGATCTCCTACCTCGGCGAACACCGGCTCGCCGAGCCGGACAAGGTGCGGGCGATCCTCGCCGCCGACCGGGCGCACCTGCTCCGCATCGGCGGGCTGCTGCTCGCCTCGGCCGGGCTGCGCGCCGAGGGGGCCCGCTTCGTGAACCCGCCCGCGGCGTCGCGCGAGGAGGTGGAGCGCTTCATCGCCCGCTCGCGCATGCGCGCGCTCTTGCGCTGGCCGAAGTACCTCCTCACGTTCGACGGCTGGCTCGACTACCTCGGGCGCAAGCTCGAGCGGCACACCGGCCGCCGCCTCGCGCTGACGGAGGCGCAGCGGAAGCACCCGCTGCTCCTCGCCTGGCCGGAGCTGCTCGCCCTGCGCCGCGACGGCCTGCTGCGATAGCCGGCGCTACTTGACCGCCCGGATTTGCGGCCGCGAGTGCTCGGCCGCGTCGGCCCACGCGATGGCGCGGTTGCGCCCGTTGTGCTTGGCGAAGTAGAGCGCCTGGTCGGCGTGCCCGATGAGCGCCTTCTTGTCGCGCCCGTCGTCGGGGAAGCAGGCGATGCCGAGCGACAGCGTGCAGCCGAAAGGCTCCTTGCCGCTCTCGGGCGCCGGCGCGTGAACGAGCGCCTGCACCTCGGAGCGGATTCGCTCGGCGAGCAGGCGCGCGCCCGCGAGGTCGGTGCCGTCGAGGACGATCGCGAACTCCTCGCCGCCGTAGCGCGCCGCGATGTCGATCTTGCGCACCTCGTCGCGGCAGACCGCCGCCACGCCCTTGAGCACGATGTCGCCCGTCGGGTGGCCGTAGGTGTCGTTCACCTTCTTGAAGTGGTCGATGTCGGTGAGCAGCAGCGCGAGCTTGCCGCCCTGGCGCTCGGCGCGCGAGATCAGGTCGCCGAAGCGCTCCTGGAAGGTGCGGTGGTTCACCAGGCCGGTGAGCCCGTCGGTGGTGGCCATCTGCTCCATCGCCCGGTACATCTCGGCGTTCTTCGTCGAGACCGCCACCTGGTTGGCGATCACGCCGAGCATCTCGCGCTTGTCCTTCACGAACGCCGCGTGCCGTCGGGCGGCGAGCGTGAAGGTGCCGATCGCCTCGTCGGCGCACACCAGCGGCAGCACCACCAGCGACTCCATCCCCTTCAAGCGGATCTTCTTGTTGAAGATGGGGACCTCGCGGTCGCGCAGCTCGCCGCCCGCCGGCAGGTAGTGCTTGTTCTTCACCACCATCGCGGCGAGGCCGGCGTTGTCGCCGAAGGTCTGCCCGGCGAGCCCCTCGGCGCCGTCGCCCGTCGCTGCGGCGATGGTGTGGCGGCGGGCCTGCGCGTCGTACAGCGCGATCGCCGCGAAGTCGAAGTCGGACATCTCGCGCGCGGCGCGGAAGGCGGTGGCGAACACCTCGTCGGGGGTGAGCGCGCGGTTGAGCTGCTCGGAGGCGCGGTAGAAGCGCTCGTGCTCGTACTTGCCGCGCTCGACGGCGCAGAAGACGCGCTCGGAGCGCACGGCGCGGAGGATCTGGAGCGCGGCGCCGGCGAGCAGCTTCTGGTCGCGCTCGGTGAACCCGGCCGCCGTCGGCGCTTCGCCGTCGGCGGCGCGCTGGAGGCGGTCCGCGCACAGCACGCCGCGGAGGTGTCCGTCCTCGAGCACCGGCACCGCGAGGAAGGCGGCGATCGCCTCGGGCTCCTCGTAGTAGGGGAGGTGGCCCGGCTTCGGGTCGACGATCATCAGCGACTCACCGCTCTTCGCCACCGTCCCCGGCGCGCCCGCGTCCGCGCCGAGCTCGCCCTCGCGCACGCGCTCCGAGTCCGAGCACAGCTCCTTGATGATCAGCTTCTCGCCCGTCGCGTCGAGCCACAGGAGGATCGCGGTGTGGAGGTCGAGCGAGGTCTTGAGCAGCTCGAGGTTGTAGAAGAGCGCCTGGTGGATCGTCTCGACGGCGCCCTGCGCGAGGCGCTCCTCCTCCTCGGCGCGGGTGCGGTTGCGCGAGTCGGCGCCGAGCTGCGAGGAGATGACGCGGAAGTCGCGCGCCTCCTGCCGCATGCGCGCCACCTCGGCGTCGAGGCGCAGGCGGTGTTCGCGACGCTGCCGCATCAGCTCGGCGTGCAGGAACGCGAGGTGGATGAGCGCGAAGAAGGCGACGAAGCCGAGGTGCATCCCGAAGGTGACACCGTCGCGCGCGTTTCCGGCGACGAACAGCGCCGCCTCGAGCGTGAGCGCCACCCCAACGAGCGCGAGCCCGACGGCGGGGCGGTGGAAGGCGACCAGGAACGCGACGAGCGCGTAGGCGAGCGGGTAGAGCGGCGAGCCCTCGCCGCCGGTCGCCTGCAGCATGGCGAAGGTGGCGATGAGCAGGATCGCGCCGAGCTCGAGGTCGTCGCGCAGCTCGTGGAAGCGCCGCGCGCGCGTGGCGACGGGGCCGGTGAGGTGGGGCGCCACGCGGCGGGTGAAGCGCAGCGCGGTGGAGAGGCGCCCGACGACGAGCGCGCCGAGACCGAGCGCGCACGCGAGCGCTCCGATCCCGCGCGAGGGGAGGGCGAGGCTGCGAAAGGCGCCGAGCGCGACGAGGACCGCGAAGCCGAGCGCCGCCACCGCGGTCCACGACGCGGCGACGGCGCGCCGCGCGCGGTAGAAGGCGCGCGCGCGCGACCTCACCGGCTCCCCCGCGCCGGGGAAGTCGTCGTCGGCGCCTCCTCGAGCTTGAACACCACCTCGCCGGGCTTGACGAGCCCCAGCTCCTCGCGCGCCGCGTGCTCGATCGCCGCCGCCGGCTCCTCGTCGTGGAGCACCACCTCGGCGCGCAGCCGCGCGTTCGCGGCGCGCAGCGCGGCGCACTCGGCCCGCAGCGATCCCAGCTCGCGGTGCAGCTTCCACAGCCGCCCGATCCCCGAGCGCGACCACGCCTGCCACGGCAGCCACACGAGCGCCAGCGCGGCGACCGCCGCGGCGACGAGCCGACCAGGCCAGACCGAGCGAGGAGCGCGCGCCACGAAGCCACTGTAGAGAGCGCCGCACGGCGGAGCAAAATTTTTGGCGCGGGATCTCGCCGCGACCGCGTTGCAGCCGGCCGCCTCGACGAGCGTCGGCGATCCGTGCTAGGGGTCGTCCGATGCGCCAGCGCCTCGTCCGCCTCGCATTCGTCCCGCTCCTCGCCGCCGGCTGCGGATCGCCGCCCGCCAGCCCCGACGGCGGCGCGCTCGACGACGGCGGCCGCGACCTCCTGCCGCTCCCCGATCTCACCACGCCCGCGGACATGGCGGAGCCGAAGCCGCCCGCGCTGCCGCAGCTCTACAAGAACAGCGGCACCGTGCTCACCGACGTGAACATGGTCACCGTGACCTTCGACGGCTACCCGTACCGGGGCGCGGCCGAGGCGTTCGGCGAGTTCGTCTTCGGGTCGAAGTGGTTCCCGGCGGTGACCGCCGAGTACGGGATCAAGTCGGGCACGCACGTCGAGGCGGTGCGGCTGGCCGACAAGCTGGACGCCACGATGACCGACGCGCAGATCGCCATGCTGATCGAGAAGCACATCCAGGACGGCTCGCTGCCAGCGCCGAGCGGCCGGAACTTCTACTACATGGTCTATTTCCCCTCGGGGACGACGATCAGCGACGGCGGATCGGGCGGCGTGAGCGGCGCCAGCTGCTCCAGCTTCCTCGGCTACCACAGCGAGGCGAAGTACATGGGGACGCCCTTTGCCTACGGCGTGATCTGCGATTGCGACGACAACCAGGACACGATCACCGTCACGGCGGCGCACGAGCTGGTCGAGGCGGCCACCGATCCGTACCCCTACACGAATCCCGGGTACAACCTGCAGCCCGATCCGGGCGACCCGTGGCAGATCGAGATCGGCCAGGAGTCGGCCGACCTGTGCGACGCCGAGGGGACGATCTACGAGAACGGGGTCGCGCTGCAGCGCATCTGGTCGAACGCCGCGGCGGCCGAGGGCACGTCACCGTGCGTGCCGATGCCCGATCCCGACTACGCCGCGGTCTTCCCCGTGCCCTACGACATCCCGACGGCGAGCGCGGGCGACACGGTCACCTTCACGCTCATGGGATGGACCGCCGGCAACGCGCAGAGCTGGGACCTGACGATCGGCCAGGCCTCCTACGTCGACTACACGCCGACGGAGCAGCAGGCGCGCCTCAGCGCGACGACGATCTCCCCGGGCGACACGGTGACCCTGACGATGACGGTGCCGCGCGACGCGGACCAGCACTCCGGCTCCATCGAGGGCGTGCTGATCGAATCGACGAAGTTCGCCCACGTCTGGCCGGTCGCCTACCAGATCCAGTAGCGCTCGCACGGCGATCCCCCGCTCCCCGAAACCGCCCGCTGCGTCAGGGCTTGTCCTGGTGAAGGAGCGCCTTCAGCTCGCCCAGGCGCTCCCTGTCCGTGCCCTCCAGCTGCGGGTGCCGTGATGCCAGTGCCTTGAACTCCTGCCACAGGACCTCAAATTCCGCGAGGCCGAGGCGCCCCACGCCGGGCCGGCTGAAGTACGCGTGGAGCTCCAGGTACTCATGGTACGCCTTCATGCGCTCATCCTTAGCACGCGGATGCGACGGCCGCCGGCCGCCTCGCGCGCGTGTCGCGTCGCGATCGCCGTCGCCTCCGTCGTCGTCGCCGGACTGCCCTCCGCCGCGAGCGCGGACCCGCCCAAACGAACGCTCGCCGAGCTGCTCGCCCTCGCCCGCACGCACGCGCACCAGGTGGCGGTGGCGCAGGCCGAGCTCGCCGTGCGGCACGCGCAGAAGAGCGAGGCGCTGCGGCTGTGGGCGCCGATGGGCGAGATGGACTACCTGTTCACGGGCGCCCCCGCGATCGAGTGTCGCGCGCCGCTCGCGGACTCGCTCCCCCAGGTGCAGTCGCTGGCCACGTCGATGGGGATCTCGGCGAGCGACCTCCGGGTCCGCGACTGCACGAGCACCGTCGACCCGAGCGGCGCGAACGTCTCCGTGCTCAACCCGAACATCAGCGGCGTCGGGATGGAGCTCGATCTGAAGCTGACGCAGCCGCTGTACACCTTCGGCAAGATCGAGAGCGCGGTGAGTGCGGCGGGGCACGGCATCGCCGCGGGCCAGGCCGGCGTCGCCGCGGCGCAGGGCGAAGTGGACCTGCTGGTGGCGCGCGCCTACTGGGGCTGGAAGGCGGCGCGCACGGCGCTCGCCACGCTCTCCGACGTGCGCGGGGAGCTGGTGCCGTGGGTCGACAAGATCGAGAAGGACCTCGACTCGCAGAAGCCGCAGTTCAGCGTCGGCGACCTCAAGCGCATGCAGCTCGCCGTCAGCGGCCTCGACCTCGGGATCGCCGACGCGGAGAACAAGGAGGCGGTCGCGCGCGGCGGCATGCGCGCGCTCATCGGCGAGGAGACGGACATCGACGACGCCGAGCTGGATCCCGTCGAGGTGACCGAGCAGCCGCCCGATTATTACCAGCGCGAGGCGCTCGTGCGTCGGCCCGAGGTGCGCCAGCTGGGCGAGGGCGTCGCGGCGCTGCGCTCGGTGGCGCGGCTGCGCCTGTCGGAGATGCTGCCCGACTTCGCCTTCATCGGCGCCGTCTCGTGGCGCTACGCCTCGTCGCCGATCGAGGACTCGCAGAGCGCCTACCAGACGCACGCCAACTTCTTCGGCTTCGGCGTCTTCCTCGCGCTGCACCAGCCGCTCGACATCGCGGAGCGGCTGGCGAAGCTGCGCCACGCCCACGCCGACGCCGACCTCCTCGCCGCGCAGGCGGATCTGGCGAAGGCCGGGATCGGCTTCGAGATCGACCAGGCCTTCGCCGGCCTCGTCGAGGCGCGCAAGCGGGTGGCGATCGCCGAGGAGGCGCAGCGGAAGGCGCGCGGCTGGTTCACGGCCGAGCAGCAAAACGTCGACACGGGGACCTCGGACTCACGCACGCTCGTCGAGGCGGCGCGGAGCTACATCGAGCTGCGGCTGCGCTACTACCAGGCGATCCACGATCTCAACCTGGCGAGCGCACAGCTCCGGCGCGCCAGCGGGGTGGACGTGGCGCGCTGACCGCGGAAGGGGAAGGCCCGCGTCGACCGAGAGCGTGAGGAAGAATCCACTCCCGTCGCCGTCATCGCCGATCCGCGGCGCATCGCCGCGTCGCTCGTCGGTCAGATACTCCCGGTAT